>DASWUW010000091.1:0-1867 GCA_036406335.1 Trebonia sp. | reverse complement strand
CGTACGTCGGTGAGCTCGTCGTCCGGGTCCACCATGGCGATGCCCTCGGCCCGCAGCTCCGGTAGCAGCCCGGTGGCCTCGCTGATCCGCCCGGTGATGTTGTGCCGCTGCGACACCAGGTAGGCACGCTCGTCCTCGGTGAGCTCGTCGTAGTACACGAGCGGGTCGTCGAGCAGCCGCCGGGTCAGCATCCGGCGCAGCGCCTGATTGCGCAGTTCGTCGGTCTCGGCGACCGGCTCGGCGGTCAGCTCCGCCAGCCGTGCCTCGAACGAGGCGGCGGTGACCGTCGAGGGACCCCGGCTGCCGGTCAGCAGCACGCCCAGTACCGCCCGGCGCACGTCGTACAGGACGTCGGATCCAGCCGACAGATATGCGTCCTCGTCTCCGGCGACCCGGCTGAGCACTCCCCAGGCCAGCAGCAGCCGGACCACGGCGACCAGGTCGGCGCGGTCGTTTCTGCTGTCCAGGGTCAGCGTGAGCCCGGTGGCGGCCAGGCTCGGTTCGGCGGCGGCGGTGAGCACGTCGTCAGCCAGGCTGCCGAGCGTCGTCTGCGTGTCGGCCCGGGCGAGCGCGGACAGGGCCAGGCAGAGAACGACATACCGGCGGCGGCTGAACGGCTCCTTGTTGTGCCCGCGGGCCGGGTGGGTGGCGTCGCCCGTCAGCGGGGCGGTCTTGAACAGCCGGGCCGTCTCCGCGTCCGCGGTCAGCCGCCAGCCGGTCTCCCGGCGTAGCCAGCCGCTGAGGGCGGGCAGGTGCCGCCGCACCAGCACGAGCGGCTCGGCGTCCTCCCCCGCGACCAGCAGGGGCTTGGCCAGCAGGGCCCGCAGGGCGGCCTGGCGCTGCGCCTGTTCCTCGGCCGGGATCACGGGGCCAGGTCCGTGATCTCGATGACGTGCTCGGGGCCGGTGAGTACCCCGTCCTCGGTTTTGACCATGGCCGTGCCGCCATCGGGGACCAGGCGCAGCCGCACCTCCAGGCTGCCGTCGCTGGTAACCGTCTTCACCTCGGTGGCGTCGGGCGCGCGGGCCGCGAGCGCGTCGCCGAGCAGGCTGAGGAAAAGGCGGAACGCCCGTGGGTCGAGCACGTCCAGATCGGACAGCAGCGTCGGTCCGCCGGTGCGCAGCCGCCGCCGCGCCTCGGCGGTCTGCGCGGCTTCCAGCTCCGCCTGCTGGCGTAGCAGCTCCCGGTCCGCGGAGCGGTCCCGCACCTGAGTGGGCTTGCCGCGCCGCTCGTAGCTTCCGGTCCTCCTGAGCTGCGGCGAGATGCGGATGGGGGGCGCCTCGGCCCACGGCGTCCCGGCGGGCACGTTCTCCCACTCGTCCGCGCTGTCACCGGTGACGGACAGGTGCCGGGCGGGAGACAAACCGAACGCTGCGCGCCACAGCCGGTGCGCCGCCGCGTCATCCGGTGCCCCGGCAAACCACCGGGCCAGCGCGGCGAAGTCCGCGGAGCGGTCCGACCGGCCCGAACGCCGCTCGTTGAGCAGCCCGACCGTGTCGATGAGCTGCTTGATCGCGGTCACGGCGGCCTGCCGCAGCAACCTGGCCTGCGACGGATGCCCCGCGTCGCGCGAGGTGAACCAGCCGTCCAGGCCGCGCCACCGGTTCCGCCAGGCGCCGAGGGCTTGCTCTTCCGCCTGGGCCAGCGCCTGGGCCGCGTCCGTCCCCGCGGGAGCCGCGTCGGCCGCCTCGCGCCGGGCGGCGACCGCTAGCAGCCGCTCGTGCCCGGCGGCCTCCAGCTCGGTGAGCAGGACCGCGATCTGGGCGCCGGAGTTGGCCAGGTCGGCGATGAACCGGTTGATGTAGTCGATCAGCCGTTCCTTGTAGGCGATGAAGCCGTCGACGTCCCCGTCGGAGAAGTCGATCGC
>DASWUW010000090.1:0-15707 GCA_036406335.1 Trebonia sp. | reverse complement strand
AGGCGCGGGAGCATATCTTCGGCTACATCGTGCTGAACGACTGGTCCGCCCGCGACCTCCAGCGCCGCGAGATGAAGGTGCTGCTCGGGCCGGCCAAGGGCAAAGACTCGGCCACCACCCTCGGGCCCTGGCTGGTCACCGCGGACGAGCTCGAGCCCTACCGGGACGCCGACGGGTTCCTCGCCCTCGACCTCCGCGCGACGGTGAACGGCGAACTGACCGGGCAGGACCTGCTGTCCAACATGAGCTGGCCGTTCGAAGAGCTCATCAGTTACGCCGCGCGCGGCGCCCAGGTCCGGGCGGGGGACGTGCTCGGCTCCGGCACCTGCGGCAACGGCGGCTGCCTGGCCGAGCTGTGGGGGCGCAACGGGAAGAACGACCCGCCCCCGCTGACCCCGGGAGACGTGGTGGAACTGACCGTGGAGGGAATCGGCACGGTCCGCAACCGCGTCGTCGAGGGGATCACGCTGGCGCCGGTGCGCGAAGCACGACCCCGTTCGGCGCCCCGGGTAAGGACCCGGGGATGAGCGTCGGTGCCGGCCCGGATGTCACCGGGCCCGGCCGGCTGGAGGAAGTAGCCGGCGGTGTCTTCGCCTACGTCCAGCCCGACGGCAGCTGGATGATCAACAACACCGGGTTCCTGGTCGCCCGCGACGGCGTCACGGCCGTCGATGCCTGCTCGACCGAGACGCGGACCCGGGCCTTCCTCGGCGCGATCGCCGACGTGACCCGGCAGCCGGTGCGGACCCTGGTCAACACCCATCACCACCCCGATCATACGGCCGGGAACGGCCTGTTCGCCGGGGCGACGATCGTCGCCCACGACAACGCCCGGGAGGAGATGCGGGCGCTCGGGGTACCGCGCAATACCGGGATCTGGACCGACGTCGAATACGGCGACCTGCGGCTGGCCCCGCCCTTCCTCACGTTTCCCGACCGGCTGACCCTCTGGGCCGACGAGCTGCGCTGCGAGCTGCTGTTCGCCGGCCAGCCCGCGCACACCACCAACGACATCGTGGTCTGGATTCCGGAGCACTCGGTGCTGTTCGCCGGCGACCTGGTATTCAACGGCGGCACCCCCTTCCTGCTGTCCGGTTCCGTGCTGGGGGCGATCGAGGTGCTGGAGACGTTCCTCAAGCCGCTGGGCGCGCAGACCATCGTGCCCGGTCACGGGCCGGTCGCGGGCCCGGAGATAATCGACGACGTGCTGGGCTACCTCTACTTCGTGCGGGAGACCGCCACCCGCGGCCACGCCGCCGGCCTGTCTCCCCTGGAGGCGGCCCGGGAGGTCAGCCTCGGGCCCTACGCGCAGTGGAGCGACCCGGAACGGATCGCGGGTAACCTGCACCGGGCGTACGCCGACCTCGCGGGAGCCGGGCAGCCGCGCGGCGGGCCGCTCAACGCCCTGGCCGCGCTGGCCGACATGGTCGCCTACAACGGCGGACGGCCGCTGACCTGCCGCGCCTGACCCGGCCGCGCCGGATCGCCCGGGCCCGCTCCGTGCGGGCCCGGGCGATCCGGGTTTAACCTGCGGTTCAGGAGACTCCCCACAGCTTGAGGAAGACCTTGCTGTAGGTGTTACCGCCGAATATCCCGTCGTCGGCGACGGCGGGAGCCGAGACCGTCACGCTGCCGACGTTGCTGGCGGCGAACGCCCGCCAGGGCGCGTTGATGCCCGACACCGGCGGCATCCCGGTCAGCATCCGCAGCACGTCGTCCACGTACACCCATCCGCCGAACCCCACGCTGGCGAGGGCGTCATAGGCCTGCTGGCCCGACTTCACCCGTTCGAGCGAGGAGACGTCGCCGAGCGCCCCGGCGATCTTGACCTTGCCCGCCAGCGGGGAGTTCTTCAGACCCTCCACCACCGACGGCACGTTCGCGTCGAACTCCGAGGCCACGTAGTTGATCGCGGGATCCTGGACCAGGGCGGTCTCCACCTGGGTGGGCAGGTTGTGCAGCTGGTCCGTGCCCAGGGCGATGACCTTGGTCTTACAGGCCGGGCAGGTCTTCTTGAATTCCGGCAGCAGGTCGTCGTTGACGTAGATGACCTGCTCGGGAGTGTCGTTCTGCTCGATGACGAGGACATCGGCCTTGCCGCCGGAGTCCGCCGCGATCCAGTCGGCCATGGAAGTGATCAGGCTCGCGCCGCCGACGTCGAGGTAGGCCAGCTGGTCGTTGCCGGGCACCGGATTGGCCTGGTCCTCCAGGACCGCGATGTGCGCCGCCTGCAGCTGGTGCAGGCCCTGGCCGATCAGGGCCACCGGGATATTGTCCAGCACCACGGCGCTGACGTGCTCGGCCAGCGCCTGGTTGACGCAGGCGGCGGCGCCGGCCGGGCCGAACTTGCCGTCG
Source organism: Trebonia sp. (assembly GCA_036406335.1). Lineage (GTDB taxonomy): Bacteria > Actinomycetota > Actinomycetes > Streptosporangiales > Streptosporangiaceae > Trebonia. The sequence goes on along the minus strand of DASWUW010000090.1, from coordinate 13,352 downwards.
CAGCCCGACACGGTGATCCCGACGTGGCCGGCCGCCTGCTGCATGCTGGCGAGCGTGGCCTGGAAGACCCCGATCTGCAGTGAGATCGGGATGTAGAGGATCTTGTCGCCCTTCACCTTGGCGACGCTGGTGACGGGCGGGGAGCTGTCGGCGAACGGCGCCGGGACCGCGAGGTGCTGCTGGACCAGCGCCTGAGTCCCGGAGCCGGCGCTCCCCGCGCTCGGGGCGGCCGCCGCGCTGGAGCCGCCGGAAGCCGACGGCGCGGCCGCGGAGCTTGACGGCGCCGCCGCCGAGCTCGACGACGCGGCCGTGGAGCCAGACGAGCTGCAGGCGGCGCCGAGCAGGACGGCGCCGGCGCACCCGGCGATGGCGGCGGCGCGGACGGCGCGCCTCGGTCTATCGGGCGATCGGAACATCTTTGTCCTTCCTGAGTGGGTGACGGGCTACAACGCCGCGGTGCCGCCGCGGCGGCGCAGCAAAAAGGTGGAGATCATGACCGCGACGACCAGCGAGCCGCCGAAGAAGACATCGCTGATCCAGCCGGTAAGCCCGAGCAGCTGCAGGCCGACGATGCCGGTCTCGAGGAAGAAGACCGCGATCCAGGCGCCGATCGGGTTGAGGCGCCCGGGTATCAGGATCGCGCTGCCCAGGAACGTCGCCGCCAGGGCGGGCAGCAGGCTCTCGGCGGAGCTGCTCGGGTCGTAGCCGCCGACGTTGGCGGCCAGCAGAACCCCGGCCAGACCGCTGATCAGGCCGGAGAACACGAAGCTGCCGAACCGGATGCGGTTGACCCGCACCCCGGCGAGCCGGGCCACCTCGCGGTTGGCGCCGACGAAGGTCATGTGCCGGCCGAGCGGCGTGCCGTGCAGGACGTAGGCGAACACCAGGGTCAGGGCGGCCCCGTACCAGAAGAACAGCGGCAGCCCCAGCACGTGCTGGGTGGCGATATCGCCAAAGCTGCTGGGCAGGCCGCTCACCGCGGTGAGGTTCGTCATCCACAGGGCCACGCCCTCCAGCAGCGTGGCCACGGCCAGGGTGGTAATGATCGGGTTGACGCCGAGGACCACCACCACGAACCCGTTGAAGGAGCCCGCGGCGACCGCGAGCAGCAGGGCGAACAGCGCCGCCGCGGCCACGTTCCAGTGGTGGGTGGTGTACATGACCGCGGTGGCGGTGCCGCTGAGCCCCATGACCGAGGCGATCGAGAAGTCGAACTCCCCGACGCAGAACGGGCAGAGCGCGGCCAGGCACAAGAAGACCAGCTCCCCGTTGGCGCCGAAGATGATCTGGACCGTGCCCTGGCGCAGGAACAAGGGCGTGGCGGCGGCGAAGGCCGCCGCGAGCAGCACCCAGATCCCGATGACCGCGAACCGCCGGATGATGTCGGCCAGCGACCAGGGCGGCCGGGTGATCACCGGCGGGGCGGCCGGCGCCGCCGCTTCCGCCCCGGCAACCGGCGTCCCGGCCTGACCGAGGGGCGGGGAAACTGGTTCCGTCATTGAGCGCTCCTGGGTGCGGTGGCCTCCCAGTGGAAGACCGCGTTGAGGATCTGGCTGTCGGTGAGCGGCGCCGTCAGCTCGCGCGCCGCCGTCCCGTTTTCCAGGACGAGAACCCGGTCGCAGACGGCGGCGAGGTCTTCCGCGTCAATGGACACGACGATCACCGCCGCGCCCCCCGCCGCGGCCTGACGCACCACGCGCAGGATGTCGCGGCGGGCGCCGACGTCGACCGCCTGGGTGGGCTCGTGCAGCACCAGCACGGCCGGCGAGGCGACGAGCCACTTGCCGATCTGGAGCTTCTGCTGGTTGCCGCCGCTCAGCGCCGCGGCGGGAAGATCACCGCGCCGGGGCGTGAGGCTCAGGGTGTCCGCTACCCACTGCAGCTCTTCGGCCTGCCAGCGGCGGGTCAGCCACCACCGTCCGCTCCGCTTCCTGATCCGGGGAAGGGACAGGTTGTCGAGCACCGACAAGCCGAGGGCCAGGCCGTGCGTCGCCCGGCCCTGCGGGACGAGCGCCACGCCGGCCCGGACGAAGTCGCTGACCTGGGGCCGCCGCACGTCGAGCTGGCGGTCCCCCACGGTGAGCGACCCGGTACCGGGCCCGGCGCCGGACAGCATGAGCGGGACCTCGTCGTGTCCCGACCCGGTAGCACCGGTGATACCGACGACCTCGCCGGCGCGCAGGTCCAGGTCCAGGCCGCGCAGGAACCGGCCGGACAGCGACCGGGCGGACAGGACAGCGCCGCCGGGCCGGGTGGGAACGGCGTCGTGCAGGGCCCGGGTGTCGGCGTCCCGGCCCAGCATCAGCCGGGTGAGCTCGCGCCGGCTCAGACCCCGGGCGGGGAGGCCGGCCGCGACCACGCGGCCGTCCTTCAGAACGGTGACCCGGTCGGCGAGGGCGAGCACCTCGTCCAGCTGGTGGCTTACCAGCATGACGGCGGCCCCGGCCGCGGCCAGCTGCCGGACGGTGGCGTAGAAGCCCTCCAGCACCTCGTGCGGCAGCGACTGGGTGGACTCGTCGAAGGCGAGGACACCGCCTCCCTCCGCGTGGCTCTGCAGGGCCCGGGCGATGGCGACGATCGCCCGGTCGGCCGGCGACAGCGCGCCGGCCGGCAACCGCACGTCGACCGTGCTCCCCAGCCTGGCCAGGGTCGCGGCGGCCGCCTCGGCCTCCGCCTGCCACCGGACCAGCCGGCTGACCTGGCCGCGGGCGAAGCGGCCGACCCGGATGTTGTCGACGACCGAGGCGGTGTCGACCAGCCCCAGGTCCTGGTGCACGAACGCGATGCCGAGCGCGTCCAGCTGGCTGGCCGACAGCGGCAGGGCGTGCCGCTCGCCGCCGGCCTCGACCTGGCCCGTGTCCGCCCGGTGGAAGCCGGACAGCACCTTGATCAGGGTCGACTTGCCGGAGCCGTTCTGGCCGACCAGTCCGTGGATCTCACCCCGGTACAGGCTGAGGTCGACGTTGTCGAGCACCCGGGCCGGCCCGAAGGTCTTGGTCACGCCGACCAGCGCCAGCGCCAGCGCGGCCCCGGCGGGACTGTCTTCGGTCATTGGATCCTCCCCCTGCTGATTCCCTAGCCGTGACGTGGGCGGCGGTCGCCGTGAGCTCAGTAGGGCTGGGCCAGGCGGGCCTGAACCGCGGGCACGGACAGCTCCAGCAGGCGGAGGTCGGCGTCGGTGGGATCGCCCTGCTCCTGGCGCATGAGCGCGGCCGAGTAGTCCTGCACCAGGGTGACCCGGGGCCGCCGCCGCCGGTACCAGGCCTCCAGCGCCTGGTCGAGGCGCTCGCCGCGGTCGAGCTCGGCCGCCAGCACGATGGCGTCCTCGGCCGCCATGGCGGCCCCCTGGGCCATGTGCGGGCTGGTCACGTGCGCGGCGTCGCCGCCGATGAGGACGTGCCCGCGCGCCCACGGCTCGGTCACCGTCACCTGCTCGATCGGGCCGTAAGCGGCGGAACCGAGACCGCCGATCACCTCGCGCAGCTGGCCGATCCAGCCGCCGAAGGGCGACAGCAGGTCCTGCATCTGCGTGATGACGCCCGGCTCGGACAGCCCGTGCTGCGGGGCGGCCTCGGGCGCGACCAGGGCCAGGTAGCAGTCGCTGGCGCTGAGCGGGATCAGCGTCGCCTTGACCGGGCCTGCGAAGGCGAACACGGTCCGCTCGAGCGGCGCCGGGCGCGGCAGCGAGACCCGCCAGACCGAGAAGCCGGTGAGCCGCGGCTCGTACTTCTCGCCGAACAGGTGCCGGCGGACCGCCGACCGGACTCCGTCAAAGCCGAGCAGCAGGTCGTACCGGCCGGCGGCCGGCCCCGACTCGCCGTGGAACGTCACGCTGACCCCGTCGGCGCCGTCGGCGACGCTGGCAGCGGACGCGCCGTGAAAGAGCCGGGCCCCGGCCTTGACCGCCGCGTCGAGCAGGATCCGGCACAGTTCCCGGCGCTGGATCCCGTTGGCCGCGGGCGGCCGGCCGGCCGGCGCCGGGGCGGGCACCGGGGTCAGGGCCGTGCCGTCGGGACCGATCACCTGGATGCCGTCGCCCTGGTAGCCCGCGGCCAGGCACTGGTCGAGAACCCCGATCTCGGCCATCACCCGCAGCGCGTTCGGGGGCTGGATGAGCCCGACCCCGAGGACCGAGCCGGCCTGCCGGTGCTCCACGACGTCCACCTCGGCGCCGCGCTGGGCCAGCGCGGCGGCGGCGACGAGACCGCCGATGCCGCCGCCCTGGATGAGGACGCGCTGGGCGATCACGCGGACCCGCCCGAAGCGGCTTCCGGGCCGGGAAGCGGGCCCAGCAGGCGGGCGGCGTTGCCGCCGCGGACGGCGGCCACCGTGGCGTCGTCCAGGCCCGCCGCGGCCAGCCGTTCGACCGGGTCCTCGACGCCCATGTCGAAGGGGTAGTCGCTGCCCAGCGTCACCTGGCCCGGTCCCATCACCGCAACCAGGTGCCGCAGCTGCTCCGGGGTGTAGACGAGCGAATCGGTGAAGGTCTGCCGCAGCAGTTCGCCGGGCGGCCGCCGCGTGGTCCGCGCGTCTTCGCGCGCGGACCAGGCGTGGTCCGCGCGGACGATGTAGCTGGGCAGGTAGCCGCCGCCGTGGGCGGACCAGATCTTCAGGCCGGGATGCCGCTCGAGCAGGCCGGAGAAGATGATCCGGGACAAGGCGAGCGCGGTCTCGGTCGGGTTGCCGACGGTGTTGAACAGGTAGTAGGCGTTCAGCCGGCTGCCCAGGGTGCAGCCCCAGGGGTGGATCAGCACGGCGGCCCCGAGTTCCTCGGCCGCCGCCCAGAACTCGGCCAGCCGCGGGTCGTCCAGTTCCACGCCCGGCGCGGCCGCGGTGGAGATCTGCACGCCCCGCAGACGCAGGCCGGTCACGGCCTGGCGCAGCTGCTCCACGGCCAGGTCCGGGTGCTGCAGGGCGACGGTCCCGACCGGGAGGAGCCGGCCGGGCTGACGGGCGCAGAAGGCGGCGACCGCCTCGTTGGTCACCGCGACGATCCGCTCGCTGAGCGCTCGCCCGGCCCAGGCGTGCGCCTGGGGCACCGGGGCGACCGCCTGCATATCCACGCCGGCCTGGTCCATCGCCGCCAGCCGCACGTCCAAGTCGGTCAGCCGGGGAATCAGCGCCCCGAAATGAGCCCGGTTGTAAGCCATCGAGGCTTCGCCCGCGGTAACGGAGTCGGCCTGCTGCTGCTCCGCGTGACCGGGCTCGCCGGCGAGCAGGGCCTCGACCGCGGGCACGGCCACGTGAGCGTGCACGTCTACGGCCGGGGTGCTCATATCTCGGCCACGCAGTGGTTGGCCTGGGCGCCCAGGCCGGCGATGGCCGACTCCAGGAAGTCGCCGGGGCGCAGCAGCCGCCCGTGGGCCAGGCCGTTGCCGGCCGGGCTGCCGGTCAGCACCAGGTCGCCCGGCAGCAGCGTGGCCACCTGCGAGCAGTGCGCGATGATCCGCGCCACGTCGAAGATCATGTCCTTGGTGGACTCGTCCTGCATCACCTGGCCGTTCAGCCGCAGGGTAATCCGCAGGTCACCCGGGTCGGGGATCGCCGACCGGGGAACGATCACCGGCCCGGCGGGCAGGAACGTGGGGGAGTTCTTGGCGGCCAGCCAGTCGGCCCCGAGCGGGCCGGCCTCAGCCCGGAACACCTTGTCCCGCAAGGTCAGATCGTTGACGATCACCCAGCCGGCCACCGCGTTCAGCGCCTCGGTCACGGCCAGCCGGCGGGCCGGACGCCCGATGACCGCCGCCAGTTCCAGCTCCCAGTCCGGTTGCCCGCCGTCGCGGGGCAGGACCACGTCGTCGTAAGGGCCGCAGATCGCGCTGGGCAGACCGGTGAACACAAAGGGCGGCTGCTTCAGCCGGCCGTCCATCGCGGCGGCCGCGTCCGCGCGTACCTGCTCGATGCTGCGCCCGTCGCCGCCGTCGTGATGGGCGGCGGCGAGATCGATGACGTGCCGGCGGTAGTTGGCGCCGGCCTGGAAGACCTGCCGGGGCTCCACCGGGCTGTGCAGGCTGGCCTCGGCCAGCGGACGCCACCCGGCACCCGGGTCGGCCGCGGCCGCGTCCAGCGCCGGGAGGACCGCCGCCCAGCGTTCCAGCAGTTCGGTGACGGTGCCCGCGCCGGCCGTCCCGGGGACGGCCGACAGGTCGAGGACGCGGTCGCCGGAGACCAGGGCGGGGACCGGGCCGCCGCCCAGGTCGGCCTTGGCCAGGGCCCATGGTCCGGTGTGATCGATCGTGCGTACGCGCGCATCGGGCAAGGCTGGTTCACCCCAACGAAATAAGCAGGACATCTTCAGGTGGTGAGCGTCAGTATGGGATGCGCCGGCAGAACGAGGGAAACGCACGTTTGATATGCCGGTCATCCACCAGGCAGATGACCAACCGGCAGCTGAGCGCGGCTGCGGAAACGCGGGCCCGGCGGATAACTGCGGGGCGGCGCGGCGGGCGTTCGCGGCCGGCGCCGCCGGCGGTACGGCCGGCAATAGGCCTACCGTAATCGAATCGGTTCGCATTTATCCGTCAACCGCCTCTTGCCGGGGTCCGATATACGCCGTTAACATGATCGAAGCGGTTCGACTTAAGGCAGGCGACGATGCCGACTATCGAGGATGTGGCCCGGCGCGCGGGCGTCTCGCGGAGCACAGTTTCCTACGCGCTGTCCGGCAAGCGGAGCATCTCGCGGGAGACCCGCGAGCGCATCGAGGTGGCCATCACCGAGCTCGGGTTCACGCCCCATGCCGGCGCGCGGGCCCTGGCCACGTCGCAGACGATGGTCATCGGCCTGTTCGTCCAGTTCTTCGAGGACGAGTTCTCGCCCGCGATGCTGCAGTACGTCCTGCCCATCTCCGACGCGGCGCGCGAGGCGGGCTACGACCTCCTGATGGTCACCGAGGCCGACGGGCCGCGCGCGGTCGAGCGGATCCTCAGCTCGGGGATGGTGGACGGGGTGGTGCTGCTGAACGTCGCCTACGAGGACCAGCGGCTGCCCGTGATGCGGAAGATGAAGCAGCCCGGCTCCATGGTCGGACTGCCGCGCAACCCCGATGACTTCAGCGTGTTCGACCTCGACTTCGCCGGGGCGGGACGGATCCTGGTCGACCACCTGGCCGAACGCGGCCACCGGGAGGTCATCCTGGTCACCCCGCGTCAGCACGTCTACGAGCGCGGCGGCGCCTACGCCTGGCGTTTCCGCGACGCGGCGCTGCAGCAAGCGGCCAGTTACGGCATCCGGGTCCGCTCCTACTACGGCGAGACCCAGCAGCCCGCCGTCAACGAACAGCTCAGCGGCATCCTCGACGCACACGGGGAGACGGCGATCATCGTGCACAACGACGCCGTGATCGCGGCGCTGCCGTCGGTGCTGTACTCGCGGGGTATCCGCGTGCCCGACGACCTGTCGGTCGTCGGCGTGTTCTCAGAAGACTTCGGGACGCTGTTCTCGCTGCCGTACACGGCGGTCGAGACATCCCCGAACAAGCTGGGCCGCCTGGCGGTCCAGGCTCTGGTGCAACGGATGGCCGACCCGCGCGCCGCGAACGCGTCGCGGGTGGAACTGGTCGCACCGCACATTACGGACCGGGGAAGCACCCGCTAACCAGCACGCGCCCGGGTGTCCGACACTCGGGCGTACTGTCGAACCGGTTCGACAATCGATTACCGAGAGCTGACCGAATAACGGCACAGCTCACCTAGTTCGGGACCCCCCGGCAAATCCGGCTTCCGCTAGCACCGGAAGCCAGTCATTCAGAGAGGAATGACCGTGCACGCACAGCGCAGAATGCGAACGGCAACCGCCGCGATGCTCACCCTTGGCACGGTGGCGGCAGCCGCCCTGGCCGGCTGCTCCAGCAGCGGCTCAACCGCCGCCTCGTCCGCGTCGTCATCGGCGGGCGGCGGGACTTACACCTTCTGGGACCCTTACCCGCAATACAACGCCTCGTCTGACTGGGCCAAGCTGATCGCGTCGTGCGGCACCAAGGCCGGCGTCACGATCAAGCGCACCGGGTACGACACCACCGCGCTGACCACCCAGGCACTCCTGGCCGCGCAGCAGGGCAAGTCGCCGGACATCCTGCTGGTCGACAACCCGGTGGTCTCCACGCTGGCCAAGGCCGGGGCGCTGACCACGACCGCGCAGAACGGGCTGTCCACCGGCTCGATCGCGCAGAACATCCTCGGCGCGGGAGTCATCGACGGCAGCACCTACGGCGTGCCGATCGGCGCGAACACCCTGGCGCTGTACTACAACCCCAAGGTTCTGGCGCAGGCCGGCGTGGACCCGTCCTCGGTCACCAGCTGGGCGACCCTCACCGCGGCACTGGCCAAGGTCAAGGCGGTCGGCAAGACCGGCATCACCTTTTCCGGTATCAACACCGAGGAGGGCAGCTTCCAGTTCCTCCCCTGGTTCTGGGGCTCCGGCGCCAGCCTCACCAACCTGGGCTCCGCGCAGGCCGCGGCCGCGCTGACCCTGTGGACGACCTGGATCAAGGACGGCTACGCGCCGAACTCGGTGATCCAGGACACGCAGACGACGGCGTGGCAGGAGTTCCAGACGGGCAAGGTCGCTTTCGCCGAGAACGGCACCTGGCAGAAGTCCCTCGCCGCCCAGATGGGGGCCAAGGTCATCGAGATCCCGGCCGAGAACGGCGGGGCGGCTCCGGTGCCGACGGGCGGGGAGTTCTTCACCATCCCGGTGCAGAGCGCCACCGCCACCTACCCGACGTCAGCGAAGATCGTCAGCTGCCTGACGGCGACCAGCAACATCGTCAAGACCGACAACACGCTCAACTACGTCGCCCCGACGCAGGCGGGCACGCAGGCCCAGGTGTCGGCTGACTCCTCGCTTTCGTCGTGGGTCGCCGCGGTGAAGGTCGCCAAGGCCCGGACGGGCGACAACCTGGGCACCCATTACCCGCTGATCTCCCAGCAGCTGTGGACCGCGGTGCAAAAGGCAGAAAGCGGCGCCGCGGCGCCCTCGGCCGCCCTGGCGGCGGCACAGTCCGCGGCCACGGCCGCGATCAACAAGTAGACCCGGTCAGCCGACGTGAAAGTCATGACGGCGGCGGGGACGCGCCGGGCGAGCCCGCTGCGCAGCCCGCAGTGGACGGCCTGGGGGTTCCTCGCCCCCGTGCTGGCCTACCTGGCCCTGTTCTACGCTTACCCGCTCTACCGCAACGTCGACCTGTCGATCCGGAGCTACACCGTGACGTCCTTCGTCAGCGGTAACGCGCCGTTCGCGGGCCTGGCCAACTACGCCAGCATCTTCAGAAACCCGACCTTCGCGCCGGCGCTGGTCAACACCGCGGTGTTTGTCTTTGTCTCGATCGCCTTTCAGTTCGCGGCCGGACTGGCGCTCGCGGTGTTCTTCCACCGCAACTTCCGCCTGTCGGGCGTGCTGCGGGCGCTGTTCCTGGTCCCGTGGCTGCTGCCGCTGCTGGTGTCCGCTTCCACCTGGTCGTGGATGCTGAACAGCGACTCGGGGGTGGTCAACGCGTTCCTCCGGGCCATCGGGACGCGGCCCATCGACTGGCTGACCTCGCCGTCCTGGTCCCTGGGAGCGGTGCTGATCGCCAACGTCTGGATCGGCATCCCGTTCAACCTGGTCATCATGTACAGCGGCCTGCAGAGCATCCCGACCGACGTCTTCGAGGCCGCCTCGATCGACGGGGCCGGCGGCTGGCAGCGGTTCTGGCGGATCACCTTCCCGCTGCTGCGGCCGGTATCGGCGATCACCCTGCTGCTCGGCTTTGTCTACACCCTCAAGGTGTTCGACATCATCTGGATTATGACCAGGGGCGGCCCGGCCACCTCCTCGACCACGCTGGCGATCTGGTCCTACCAGCTCAGCTTCGGGTCCCTGCTCCCGGACTTCAGCTCCGCCGCCGCGGTCGGCAACGTGCTGATCATCATCGCGGTCATCTTCGCGCTGGTCTACATCCGGGTCCGGCACCGCCTGGAGGCACTGTGAACCGAAACGGGCCGAAGCGCCGGGGGAAACGGCGCACCTGGTGGCTCACCGCGATCGGCGTCCTGCTGACCGCCGTGATGCTGTTCCCGGTCTACTGGATGATCAACGTCTCGCTGACGCAGACGTCGAACATGCGCAAGAGCCCGCCCAACCTGATCCCCGTCGACGGGACCCTGGCGGGCTACACCGTGGTGCTCAGGCAGCAGCTGCCCTACCTCGGCACCAGCCTGCTCATCGGGGCCGGCACCGTCCTGCTCACCCTGGTGCTGGCCGCGCCCGCGGGCTACTCGCTGGCCAAGCTGCGCCCCCGGGGCGGCGGGCTGGTCAACCTGCTGCTGCTGGTCGCGCAGATGATCCCGGCGATCGTGATGGCGATGGGCTTCTACGCCATCTACATCAAGCTCGGCCTGCTCGCCTCGGTGTGGGGGCTGATCCTGGCCGACTCGACCATCGCCGTGCCGTTCGGGGTGCTGATCTTCACCGCGTTCATGTCCCGCATCCCCGACGAACTGCTCCAGGCCGCGCGGATCGACGGCGCGGGCCCGCTGCGCACCTTCCGCTCGATCGTGCTGCCGGTCAGCCGGAACGCGGTCATCACCGTCTCGCTGTTCGCGTTCCTCTGGGCCTGGTCGGATTTCCTGTTCGCCAACACCCTCGACAACGGCGGGCCGCTCCAGCCGATCACGCTGGGCATCTACGCCTACATCGGCAACAACAACCAGCAGTGGAACGCCATCATGGCCACCGCCGTCGTCGCCTCCGTCCCCGCCGCCGTGCTGCTTGTCCTGGCGCAGCGCTACGTCGCCGCCGGAGTGACCTCGGGAGCCGTCAAGGACTAGGCCCCGCGCAGCCTTCGCATCAGCCAGGACGGCGCGACCCGCGCCGCCTCCAGTCCAACCTGGAACGGATCAAGCCAGCATGGTCAGCTTTCACAACGACAACGGCGCCCTCGAGGTGCGGCACCGGCACGAGGTGATCCGCATCCAGGCCTGGGGCGCGGACAGCCTGCGGGTGCGCGCCTCCCAGTACCGCCTCCCGGCGGTCAGCGCCGGCGCTCTGGGCGAGATACCGCCGGAGGGAACAACGGGCCACGTCAAGATCGAGGAAACGCGCGCGGTCGCCTACAGCGGCCGGGTTCAGGCCGAGGTCACGTTTGCCGCGGGCGAAGGCGACCCGCAGCCGCTCATCGTTTTTCGCGACTCCGACGGGGCGGAACTGCTCGCCGAGGCCCGCGAGCACTTCTGGGCGCCGGGGGCCCGGGTGTTCGCCGGCGGCGGCTCCGGCGCCTACGAGGTCCGCCAGCAGTTCGCCGCCTACCCGGGCGAGCGCCTGTACGGGCTCGGGCAGCGGACCCACGGGCGGCTCAACCTCAAGGGCCTGGCCCTCGACCTGGTGCAGCGCAACGGCGAGGTGAGCATCCCGTTCGTGCTCTCCGACCGGGGCTACGGGCTGCTGTGGAACTCTCCGGCCGTCGGCCGGGTCGAGTTCGCCGAGAACGCGACCCGGTGGACGGCCGGGCAGGCGCGGGAAATCGACTACTGGATGACCGCCGCCGAGACGCCCGCGCAGATCCTCGGCCGCTACGCCGACGTTACCGGCCACGTTCCCGAGCTGCCCCCGTGGGCCAGCGGCTTCTGGCAGTCCAAGCTCCGCTACCGCACCCAGGAGGAACTGCTCGACGTCGCCCGGGAGTACAAGCGCCGCGGGCTGCCGCTGTCGGTGATCGTGGCCGACTTCTTCCACTGGCCCGCCATGGGCGACTACCGCTTCGACCCGGCCGAGTGGCCCGACCCGGGGGCCATGGTGGCCGAGCTCAGAGAGCTGGGCGTCGAGCTGATGGTGTCGGTGTGGCCGACCGTTTCGCCGCTCTCGGAGAACTACGCCGACTTCTCTGACCGGGGCCTCCTGGCAGGCACCGCCGAGGGCGTCGAGTTTCACCAGGTCATCCGGGACAAGGGCATGCCCGTGCCCATGCCGGTGGCGTTCTACGACCCGTCCAACCCCAGGACCAGGGAACGCGTCTGGGAGCTGATCAAGCAGAACTACCTGGACCACGGCGTCCGCGTCTTCTGGCTGGATGCCTCCGAGCCCGAGCTCAACCCGGCCCGCCCCGGCAACCTGTCCCTGTACGCCGGCCCGGGGGCGGAGGTGGCCGGCAGCTACCCGCGCGACAACGCCCGGCTCTTCGCCGAGGGCATGGCCGCGGCGGGCCAGGATCCGACGGTGCTGCTGTCCCGGTCGGCCTGGGCCGGATCGCAGCGCTACGGCACCGCCGTCTGGTCGGGCGACATCCCGGCCACCTGGGAGTCGCTGCGCCAGCAGGTCCGCGCCGGGCTCAACCTCGCCATCTCCGGCATCCCGTGGTGGACCACCGACATCGGCGGCTTCCACGGCGGCGACCCGGCCGACCCCGCCTACCAGGAGCTGATGGTCCGCTGGTTCCAGTACGGGGTGTTCTGCCCGCTGTTCCGGCTGCACGGCGACCGGCAGCCGCGCGTCCCCACCGGCCACGCGATGACCGGCGGCCCGAACGAGGCGTGGTCCTACGGCGACGCCTACCCGCACATTGTCGCGGCCTTGCGGCAGCGCGAGCGGCTGCGGCCCTACGTCCACCAGCAGATGCGGGCCGCGTCGCGGACCGGGCTGCCGCCGATGCGGCCGCTGTTCGTCGACTTCCCCGGTGACCCGGGCGCCTGGCTGCCCGAGGACCAGTTCCTGTTCGGCCCCGACCTGCTCGTCAGTCCGGTCCTGGAACCCGCTGCCGTCAGCCGCGACGTCTACCTTCCGGCCGGCCGGGCGTGGATCGAGGCCGCGACCGGTGACCGGTACGACGGCGGCACCGCCGTCCGCGTCCCCGTCTCTCCCGGCCGTATCCCCGTGTTCGCCCGGGCCGGAGCCGAGGTCCTCGATGTCGTCCGCTAAGCAGGGCGGGCCCGTCCAGCCGTCCGCCCCCGTCTGGCGCCCGCTCGGTGCCGACGAGATCAGGCTCACCGGCGGCCTCTGGGCCGACAAGCAGCGGCTGAACGGCGAGGCGATCCTCGGGCACTGCGAGTCCTGGATGGAGCGCATCGGCTGGGCCGGCAACTTCGACCGGGCGGCGGCCGGGGACCTGGACGGCGGCCCGGGCGGCCGCCACGCCGGCATCGAGTTCGTCGACTCCGAGGTCTACAAGCTGCTCGAGGCGATGGCCTGGGAACTTGGCCGCCAGCACTCCGACGACCTCGACCGCCGCTACCACGCGCTGGCCGCGCGGGTCGCCGCCGCCCAGGAACCGGACGGTTACCTGCACACGAGCTTCGGCCGCCCCGGACAGCCGCCCCGTTACTCCAACCTGGAGACCGGCCATGAGCTGTACTGCTTCGGTCACCTGTTCCAGGCCGCCG
>DASWUW010000089.1:0-1734 GCA_036406335.1 Trebonia sp. | reverse complement strand
CTGCGCCGGGCCCAGCAGCGGCCGGACCAGGAATGGTGGATCTGGTCCCGTGAGCGGGCCTCCCGGGAGGCGCTGGTCCAGATGGACATCGCGCTCAACAGCCGGGGCGAGTTTCCCTTCGCCACCCAGAGCATCGACAACTTCGACTGGATCCTGAGCGGGAAGGTACAGCGGACCGAGCGGACCGGACGGTTCGGCGGCACCCGCACGGTCGGGCAAGACGTCGAGGTGGAGCTGAAGCTGACCGACCCGAGCGGCGAGCTCTACCGCCCCGACCAGATGGGCCGCGAGAGCCGGCAGGAACTGGTCGAGCAGGTCGCCCGGAGCCGCGGCATCCTCTACATGTTCGACCCGATCCGGGAGCACGCCAAGGGCGACGCCTACGACAACACGGTCAACATGCTCAGCGACCTGGTGGCGGAGGCGGCCGGCGACCCCGGCTTCGACGGCCGCCGGCTGCCCCATCACGTGGCCGTCTGCGTGACCAAGCTGGACGAGCCGCGGGTGTTCAAGACCGCGGAGTCGCTGCGGCTGCTGGTGCCGGACCCGCACCATCCGCAGGGATTCCCCCTGGTGCACGGCACCGACGCGCGGACGCTGCTGCAGAGCCTGTGCCAGGTGGGCCGCAGCGGGGCCGGCGAGGTGCTGCCCCAGCTGCTGGAAACGTACTTCCGCCCGGAACGGATCACCTACTACGCCACGTCCGCGGTGGGTTTCATGATCAATAAGCGCACCCGCCGGTTTGATGCCCAGGACACCGAGAACGTCTACCGCACGGCCTCGGGCGAGTCCCTGGTCCGGGGACCGGTCAACCCGGTCAACGTGGTGGAGCCGGTGCTGTGGCTGGTCGAGCAGCTGGCGCTCGGCGCATGAGAATACCGCTGCCGGACAGCCCTTCCCTCTCGGTGCGGGCCCAGTGGGCACTGCACGGCAAGGCCCCCGACGCCGCGGGCTACAAGGTGCTGGCCTGCAGTACCGGGGAGCTGGACAACGGCAACTTCACCGAGGCGCTGGGCCGGTTCTCGCTCGGCGCGCTGGACAACCTGCCTCAGGTCTCGGTCAGCTACCTGCAGCCGGCCACCCGCCCGGGCGACAGCTACCTGGCCCTGGCCGTCCACTGGTTCGCGGTCGCGGGCCAGCGGTACGCCACCGGAGTCGCGCCGCTGGACGAAAACGGACGGCAGACCGCGTTCACCAGCTACTTCTGCGCACCGTACCGGCAGCTGGCCGACCACGCGGTCAGCTACCTGGACCTGTACGAGGCGTTCAGCGCGGTTACCCTGCCGGCTCAGGGCGGTCCGCCCGCGCCGGTCGTCATCCGGCCCTCCATGCCCCAGGTCCCCGCCATCGACGAGACCGAGAAACGGGCCGCCGCCCTGCTGCTCACCGGAGCCCCCGTCTGCGTGCTGGGCGCCGAAGCGACCAGCACCCGGGAACGGCTGGCGTTCATCGATACCGTGATGGCGCTGCTGCCCTACGGGTTCCGGTCCCGGATGACCGCCGCTACCTGGACCAAGGCCACCAACCGGGACCACAAGTTCCGGCTCTTCTTCAGCAGCGCGCCGCGCTCGGCCGCCCAGCCGGACCACCTCCTGCACTGGAACGACCCGGACCAGAGCCACTACCTGACCGGGCCGGCGCATGATTACATCGACACCCTGGACGAGAAGCTGAGCTCGGTGTTCCGCCTGCGCGAGGTGACCCAGGAGCTGCGGTTCGGTACGAAGTCCGCCC
>DASWUW010000088.1:0-5714 GCA_036406335.1 Trebonia sp. | reverse complement strand
CCGCCCGTTCACCCGGGCGCCGGTCGTGCGGTGGCCGACGTCGGTATGGATCGCGTAGGCGAAGTCGACCGGGGTGGCGCCGTGCGGCAGCGCGATGACCTCGCCCCGCGGGGTGAAGACGAAGACTTCGGCGCTGGCCAGGTCGTAGCGCAGGGAGTCGAGGAACTCGGCCGGGTCCTCGGTCTCGCGCTGCCAGTCGACCAGCTGGCGCAGCCAGGCCATCTCGGCCGCGTCCTGGCCGGCCTTGACCTCGGCCTTGCTGCCGGTCTTGCCCGCGGCCCCGCCGGCCTGAACCGGGCCGTGGGCGTGCATGTCTTCCTTGTACTTCCAGTGCGCGGCGACGCCGTACTCCGCGCGCTTGTGCATCCCCCAGGTCCGGATCTGCAGCTCGACCGGCTTGCCGCCGGGGCCGATGACCGTCGTGTGCAGGGACTGGTACATGTTGAACTTCGGCATCGCGATGTAGTCCTTGAACCGGCCGGGGACCGGATTCCACCGCGCGTGGATGCTGCCGAGGGCGGCGTAGCAGTCCCGGACCGAGTCGACCAGGACGCGGATGCCCACCAGGTCGTAGATGTCGTCGAACTCGACATTGCGGGCGATCATCTTCTGGTAGATCGAGTAGTAGTGCTTGGGGCGGCCGCTGACCGTGCCCTTGATCCGCGCCTCGTGCAGGTCGGCGGAGAGGTTCTCGATGACTTCCTGCAGCAGGTGCTCGCGCCGGGGTGACCGCTGGGAGACCAGCCGGGCGATCTCGTCGTAGCGCTTGGGGTAGAGCGTGGCGAACGCGAGGTCCTCGAGTTCCCACTTCACCGTGTTCATGCCCAGGCGGTGCGCGAGCGGGGCGTAGATCTCCAGCGTCTCGCGGGACTTGCGCTCCTGGGAGTCGCGCGGCATGTAGCGCAGCGTGCGCATGTTGTGCAGCCGGTCGGCCAGCTTGATGACCAGGACGCGGATGTCGCGGGACATAGCGACGACCATCTTGCGGACGGTCTCGGCCTCGGCCGAGGCGCCGTACTTGACCTTGTCCAGCTTGGTGACGCCGTCCACGAGGGCGGCGACGTCCTCGCCGAATTCGCTGCGCAGCTCGTTCAGGGTGTAAGGAGTGTCCTCGACGGTGTCGTGCAGCAGCGCGGCGCAGAGGGTCTCGGTGTTCATGCCCAGCTCGGCCAGGATCGTGGCCACCGCGAGCGGGTGGGTGATGTACGGGTCGCCGGACTTGCGCTTCTGGTCCTTGTGCCAGCGCGCGGCGACGTTGTAGGCCCGCTCCACCGTGCGCACGTCCGCCTTGGGATGGTGGGCGCGGATGGTCTTGATCAGCGGTTCGAGGACAGGGTTCACGCTGGACCCTCGCTGTGCTCCGAGCCTCGCCAGGCGGCGGCGGACCCCGGCACCCGGTGAGGCAGGCTGCGCCGCGGGCGCAGCCTGCTGACGAGTCTGACGGGCCGGGCGCCGGGCGTCCGTTGGGCCCGCCTGCGGGCCGGGATCGTCTGCGGAAACGGCCTGGTCACCGGGCCCGTGAACGGTACCCGAGGCAGTTTCCCGGTTCGAAGACGACTCTCCGGAAGGTGACGGCAGCAGGAGGTTAGCGGGCGCGTCAGACTGCGGCCCGGGCACCGTTTCCTGGTCCGTCTCGTTGCGGTCCGGCCCGTCCTGCTGGGCACAGTCCGCCGTTTCCCCGATCCGGGCAGCCCCATCGGCGCCGGCCGTGGCGGTTGTGATCACATCACCGGCCACAAGCGCTCCTCGCATCTGCCAGGTCTTTAGTCTACTTGGGGTTGTTAACCCGCGAGTAGGCTCCCGGCATTCCGCGGTTCAGCAGCGGCCGGAGCACGGTCTCAGACGACGAGCAGGGACCGGAGCTCGAGGTCGCCGATCGCTTCGCGACCGGGCAGGAACGACAGTTCCATCAGCACCGCGACGCCGACCACCTGAGCCCCGGCCCGGGTAATGAGCGAGGCCGTGGCGCGGGCGGTGCCGCCGGTGGCGAGCACGTCGTCCACGATCAGCACCCGCTCTCCCGGGGCGAACGCGTCCTGGTGCACCTCGAGCACGTTGCTGCCGTACTCCAGGTCGTACTCCTGGGCAAAGACCGCCGACGGCAGCTTGCCCTTCTTGCGCACCGGAACGAAGCCGGCCCTGATCTCGTAGGCGACCGGGGCGGCGAGGATGAACCCGCGCGCCTCGATGCCGACCACCTTGTCGACCGGCCCGAACATGGCCGCCATGGCCTCCACGACCGCACCGAAGGCGTCCGCGTCGCCCAGCAGCGGCGTGATGTCCTTGAACAGCACGCCCGGCTGGGGGTAGTCGGGGATGTCCCGGACGTGCTCGGTGATGAGGGCCTCGATGTCCGACACGGCCCGCTACCGCCTCTTCTTCCGCGCACCGGGACGGCGCTGGGGGCCGCCGGTGACCCGCTGCTGCCGGGTGACCGGCCGGGGCGCACCGCCGCCGACGGGAGAGGCGCCGTTACGGCTCGCGGCGGCGGAGACCGGGATGTCGTCGTCGCCGCCGGAGTCGCCGGCCTCGGCGCGCTCCAGGCCGGCCGGCTCGTCCGCCGACGCGGGCACGGTGACCGGCGTCGCGCCGGACGCCGCGGCGCGCTGGGCCGAGCGGGTGCCGGCCAGGCGGCGCTTGACCTTGACCGCCAGCTCCTTGTACTGCGGGTCCCGCTCCTTCAGGTCCGCCAGCACCGGGGTGGCGATGCAGATCGACGAGTAGGCACCCGAGAGCATGCCGACAAACAGCACCAGCGCCAGGTCCTTCAGGGTCCCCGCGCCGAGCAGGCCGGCGCCGACGAACAAGATGGACGCGACCGGGAGGAGGGCGGTCAGCGACGTGTTGATCGACCGGACCAGGGTCTGGTTGAGGGCCAGGTTGGCCGCGTCGCTGTAGGTCGAGCGCTGCGTGGTGAGCAGGCCGGCGGTATTCTCCCGCACCTTGTCGAAGACCACCACGGTGTCGTACAGCGAGTAGCCGAGGATGGTCAGCAGGCCGATGACGGACGTCGGGCTGACCTGAAAGCCGGTCAGCGCGTAGACGCCGATGGTGATCACGATGTCGTGGATGAGCGCCACGAACGCGGCGATGGCCATCCGCCAGTCGAACGCGATCGACAGGTAGATCACGATCACGATGAGGAAGATGATCAGCGCCTCGATCGCCTTGGACGTGATCGAACTGCCCCAGGTCGGACCCACGATCTGGATGTTCATGCTGCTCTGGGTGACGTGGAACGCCTTCTCCAGGGCGGTGGCCACGTTCTGGGTGGCGGCCGAGGCCAGCGACTGGGTCTGCACCGTCCACTGGTGCAGCTGCGGGCTGGCCGTGTACTGAACGCTGGCGTCGCCGCCGCCCGCCCGGGTGACCACCCGCGAGATCGCGTTCTGCAGACCCGAGTTGGTGGACGGGAAGGTGAAGCTCGACCCGCCGGTGAACTCGAGCGAGAAGTTGAGCCCCCGCACCAGCAGCGCGATCGCGCTGATGAGGACGATCAGACCCGAGCTGGCGTACCACATGCGCTGGCGGCCGACAAAGTTGACCGAGACCTCGCCCCGGTACAGCCGCCCGGCGATCCCGCCGCCGCGTGCCATTACGCCTCCCTCGAGGAGCTATTGCCGGACCGGGTGCCACCCGGGCGCGGCGCGCGGACCGTCCGCTGGGTGGAGGAACGCCACCGGGTCTTGGCTCCGAGCCGTTCCGGGTCGAGCCCGGACCACTTGTTCCCGCTGGAGAAGAACTTCGTCCCGGCCAGCAGGGTCACCATCGGCTTGGTGAACAAGAACACCACCAGCACGTCGATCAGCGTGGTCAGCCCCAGCGTGTACGCGAAGCCCTGCACGTCGCTGGTCGCGAAGTGATACAGCAGCACCGCCGCCAGGAACGACACCGTGTCCGAGACCAGGATCGTGCGCCGGGCCCGCTTCCAGCCCGCCTCCACCGCCGGGCGCAGCGTCTTGCCGTCCCGCACCTCGTCCCGCAGACGCTCGAAGTACACGATGAACGAGTCCGCGGTGATGCCGATCGCCACCACCAGGCCCGCGATCGCGGACAGCGACATCGTGAAGTTCTGGTACCGGCTGAGCAGTACCACCGACAGGTAAGCCAGCAGTGCCGCGATCAGCAGGCTGGACACCGAGACCAGGCCCAGCCCCCGGTAGTAGTAGAAGAGGTAGATGATCACCAGGATCAGCCCGAGGATCCCGGCCAGCAGGCCCGCGTCCAGCGAGCTGTGACCGACCTGGGGCGAGATCGACTGCACGTCCTGCTGAATGAAGTTCAGCGGCAGCGCCCCGTACTTGAGGACGTTGGTGAGCTGGGTCGCCTCAGCCTGGGTGAAGCCGGACGGCGCCGGGCCGCTGATGGTGAACTGGCCGGTGGTCAGCGCGCCGTCGGTCTCCGGGGCGGACTGCACGTTGCCGTCGAGCACGATCGCGTTGGAGTCCAGGGCGGCGTCGTTCTGGTTGCCGGCCTGCGCCTGGGTGTAGTACGTGTTGTACTGGCTGGTGGTCAGCGTGCCGAACGCCTTGGTGCCGGCGCCGTTGAGGGTCAGGTTGACGACCCACTGAGCGCTGTTCTGCTGCAGGCCGGGGGACACCGCGGTCAGGTCGGTGCCCTCGAAGATGGCCGGGCCGAGCACGTACTTAGTGCCGTTGGCGTCGCAGGAGACGATCTGGCCCTTCAGGTTGTCCCACTGGTCGCCGGCGTCGGAGTACCCGACGCTCGTCTTCCAGCTAGGGTCCACCGTGGTGGGGTTGGGGCCCGGCTTGCACACCATCTTGCTGAACAGCTTCTGAGCGGGCGCGCTGACCTTGGTCGCGTCGCCGTAGGTGAGCGCCGCCGCCGCGGCGGGGGTCGAGCCGGCCTTGGGCGTGCTGCTCGCCGCCGGGGTGGCGGTGGCGGTGGCCGCCGGGGTGGCGGTGGCCGTCGGGGTGGCGCCGGGTGCGAGGCGGGCGGCGTAAGCGGCGGCCGAGGCCTTGGCCGAGGCACTGGCGGTCGCGCTGACCGACGGGGCCGGCGAACTGGCGGCGGACGCCGGGGCCGAGGCGGGGGCCGACGGGCTGGCCGTAGCCGACGGGCTGGCCGACCCGCTGGCCGCGGACGACGGGCTGACGCTCGGCGTCGCGGCCGCCGTGCTGTAGGGCCCCTCAAGCAGTACCGGCCGGAAGGCCAGCTTGGCGGTGGAGCTGATCAGGCTGATGACGTCCTGTTCAGCCTTGCCCGGGACGGTCACCGAGATCAGGTCGGAACCCTGCTGCTGGACCTGGGCACCGGAGTTGCCGGTGCCGTTTACCCGGGACTCCAGTACCGAGATGGCCTGCTGCATGGAACCGCTGTCGGGGACGCCCTTGGCGGTGACCGCCTTCAGCACCACCTCGGTGCCGCTGGACAGGTCGAGCCCGAGCCCGACCTTGAACTGCTGGTGCCAGTGACCGGGGCTGAACGTCTGGCTGCCCGTGATCGAGAAGAGCATGATCAGGATCAGCACGGCCAGCCCGGCCAGCGCGCGGACCGGCCGCGAGCCGCTTCTGCTTGGGGGTGCCACTTGTCGCCTGCCTCTTAGCGTGCTTTAGCGTGCGCCTGTGCTTCGCTAGTGCGCGTTAATCTTTCTTGGTCCCGGTGGCCTGCTCGTACGGTGTCTCGTGGGCGGTGTCGTGGGCGGTGTCGTCAACCACGGCCTCGGGCTCGGCGGTCTCGTCCACGTGGCCGCC
>DASWUW010000087.1:0-9531 GCA_036406335.1 Trebonia sp. | reverse complement strand
GGCCGCGCGGCACAGCTCGAGCCCGGCCCGGGCCGGCGGCTCGGCGCCGGCCGGGTCGGCCGGCAGGGTCAGCTGAGCCCGCCCGATAAGCGCCTGCCCCCGGATCCGCGGGTCCACGCCGGCCGCTTCCGGCCGGGCCAGGAAGGCGTCCAGCCACTCGCGGCCAAGGGCGAATTCGCCCCGCACCAGGTTGGCCGGCCGGACCGCGGTGCCGATGCGCAGCCCGGACGTGACGTCGCCTTCGGCCAGGCACTCGCCCAGCACCAGCCAGACGTTGGCCGCGTCCACGTCGTAGTGGCGGAACACGTCGACCCGGTCCTGCCAGGGAGCGGGCACCAGCGCCATGCCCACGGCGAAGTTCCGCTCCGCGACGGCGAGCGTCTGATCGCGGAAGCGGTGCTGGGTCGTCGCCGTCTCCCCGGCCGCGGCCAGCTTGCCCGCGGCGTACTCGCGGATCGTCTCCAGCATGCGGAACCGGGCCTGGCCGAGCACCTCCGGCTCCCGCACCACCAGGGACTTGTCCACCAGCGCGGCCACCGTGTCGAGCACCGCCCCGCCGGGCACCAGGTCGTCGGTGCAGACCTGCTCGGCCATCTCGAGCGACCAGCCCGCGAAGACCGACAGCCGCCGCAGCAGCGCCTGTTCCCGCTGGGTGAGCAGGTCGTGGCTCCAGTCGATGGCCGCCCGCAGCGTCTGCTGCCGCGGTGCCGCCGCCCGGTCGCCCGTGGTCAGCAGCCCGAACCGGTCGGCCACCCGCATCCGGATCTGGTCCACCGACAGGGCCCGGACCCGGGCGGCGGCCAGCTCGACCGCCAGCGGGATGCCGTCCAGCGAGCGGCAGATGGCCGCCACCGTGCCGGCGTTGCCCGGGGTCAGGGCGAAGCCGGGCGCGCTCGCCGCCGCCCGGTCAGCGAAAAGCCGGACGGCCTCCGCCGTGACGTGGCCCGCCGCCGAGTCGCCGGCCGCGGTGACCGTCAGCGGCGGGACCGGCCAGACGGTCTCGCCCGCCACCCGCAGCGGCTCCCTGCTGGTCGCCACCAGCAGCAGGTCGGGCGAGGCGGCCAGCAGCCGCTGGCACAACCGGGCGCAGCTCTCGAGCAGGTGCTCGCAGTTGTCCAGCGCGAGCACCAGCGAGCGCGGCCGGAGCGCGTCGGCGAGCGTGTCGAGCAGCGGCCGGTCCTGCTCCTCGGTCACCCCGACAACCGCCGCCACCCGCGCCACCACCAGGTCGGGACTGGTGACGTCGGCCAGCTCCACGTAACGGACCCCGTCGGTAAACTCCTCCGCCAGCGGGCCCAGCAGGTGCAGGGCGAGGCGGGTCTTGCCGATGCCGCCGGGGCCGGTCAGCGTGACCATCCGGGCCGTGCCCGCGACCTGGCGCAGCCGGCTGAGCTCGTTCTCCCGGCCAATGAAGCTGTTGGGCTCGCTCGGCAGGCCTGGCCTGATGTCCTTACCTCGATGCATCCGTATCCGCCTCTGGTTCCCAGGGGGGAGGGTCCCCGGGGCTGGAGGTCGGCGCAGCTGCATACCGGATTACATAATTCGGATGATGCGGCGCCGTTGGCCGCCAGTCTAACGTTTTAGGTAGTTGACCGCTCAAGAGCTTCGTCTTTTTCCGCGGAGTTCGGTACTGCCATGACCTGGCTTGCCGTGAGTGCTCAAGCCGGGATGGTTTTCGCGAGGAAACCACTCCGGCAACGAGAACCCGGTCGCCGTGATCGAGCCCCGTGGGGGGGACGCGGCGGACTGACCGCCGGCGCGAGCCGGCGTCACGTTCGCCGCGGGAGCGGTCATGACAACCGGGTTCTCGCCCTGCCCCGGGGGCGCGTCCGCCCTGCCGTCTAGCCCGCGGGCAGCGCGGTACCAGGCCGGCCGCCGTCAGTTCTTCGGGGCCCAGCCCAGCGCCGGGCCGAGCTTGGTGGCCATGTCGGTCACGATCTGCACGTAGTCCTCGTGCTCAAAGGTAAACGGCAGCGCGAACGCCACCTCGGTGACCTCCCGGAACGCGGCCTGCGCGTAGAGCGCCTCCGCCAGCTGGGCCGAGGTGCCGATGAGGTCGGGCGCGAACATCATCCGCGCCGGGCCGTTCGGGGCGGCGGTCCGCGGCGTCCGTGCCGCCCCGTAGGCCTGGTACTTGGCCCGCTGCGCGGCTGTGGCGGAATCGGTCGGGATGACGACCAGCCCCTGGGATATCCGGGCCTTGGCTCCCGCCGGGTGCGCCGCGCGGAAGGCCCGGATATGCGCCAGCTGGATTTCGGCGAAGCCCTCCGGGCCGGTATTCGCCGCCTCCTCCGCCCGCACCACCGACGAGGTGAGGAAGCTGACCTCGTTCTCGCCCGCCCACCGGGCCGAGGCGAGCGACGCGCCGCCATACCACATCCGCGACCGCAGCCCGGGAGAGTGCGGTTCCACCCGGGAGGAGAACTGCTCGAAACCCACTGTCCCGGCGAACGCCGCGGCCGGCTCGCCCGCCACCAGCCCCAGCAGCCGGGACACCCGCTGGTAGGAGAAATCTTCCTGGCCGGCGGTATCGGGATACAGCGCCTCGCGCACCGAGTCCCAGTTCATCGGCGGCCCCACGCTCACGCCCGGGTTGATCCGCCCGCCGGACAAGATGTCCACCGTGGCCAGGTCCTCGGCCAGCCGCAGCGGGTTCTCCCAGCCGAGCGGGGTCACCGCCGTGCCGAGCTCGATCCGGGTGGTCCGCTGGGACGCGGCCGCCATGATCGCGACCGGCGACGAGATGCCGTACTGCAGGTGCCGGTGACGCAGCCAGGCCGAATCGAAGCCAAGCCGCTCGCCGAGCTCGATCATCTCCAGCGTCACCTGGTGCCCGGGTCCCGGGTCCGGGCCGTCGAACAGCCCGATGGTCAGGAATCCAAGCTTCTCCAGGGGAATCCCCGGCTGCGGCATCGGCTGCCCCTTCCGAAAAGATGACAATAAAAGTAACAGCCGACGCTGGCCTGCGACGATAAGGGGCGCCCGCGCAAAACTAATAACCCGCAAAGCGCTAAATCCCTGGCATACTGCCACGAAGGACAGCCACGATGGGAGGGGCTCGCGGTGGCGATTCCTGAAGTTAAGCGTGCGATCGCTGCCCGGCGGGCGGCATGATCCGTTTCGGTTACGGCGCGGCCACCTCGGTCGGGCGCGTCCGCCCGGTCAACGAGGACAGCTACCTGGCGGTCCCGCCCCTGTTCGTGGTTGCGGACGGCATGGGCGGCCACGGCGCCGGCCACGTGGCCAGCCGGATCGCCATTGAGGAGATGACCGCCTGCGCGGCTCTCCGGCCGCTGTTCGCCGAGGCCGTGCTGACCGCGCTCGAGCACGCTAACCGGTACATCATCGAACGGGACGAGGCTAACCGGATGGGCACCACGGTAACCGGCCTGGCCGGCATCGAGTCCAAGGGCGGCGATCACCTGATGGTGTTCAATGTCGGCGACTCGCGGGTCTACCGGCTCACCGGCCGCCGCCTGGAGCAGCTGACCGTTGATCACTCCGAGGTGCAGCAGCTGGTCATGGCGGGTGTCATCACCAGCGAGCAGGCCCGGACCCATCCGCGCCGGAACGTCGTCACCCGGGCGCTCGGCAGCGACACGGGCCAGCACCCCGATCACTGGCAGCTGCCCGCGGCCAGCGGCGACCGCTTCCTGATCTGCTCGGACGGGCTCTACGGGGAGCTCGCCGACAACGCCATCGCGCCGCTGCTCGCGTTCGGCGCCCCCCAGCAGGCGGCCGAGGCGCTGGTGGTCGCGGCCAACGAAGCAGGCGGGCGCGACAACGTAACCTCGGTAGTGGTCGACATCCTCTCCCCGGACACCGCACCCGGCAAGACCGGCTAGCCACCTCCGGCCCCCAGCCCCGCCCGCCTCCCGCCGCCCGTCGTGTCTTGCGATATATCGCGTCTTTGGTTACGCTACGCGTCATGACTCAAGCACGCCTCGACCTGCGGGCCCCGGACACTGACCTGCGCGCCAGCGACGGCGACCGGGACGCCGCGGCCGCCCATCTGGGCGGCGCGCTCGCCGTCGGCCGCCTCACCAGCACCGAGTACGCCGAGCGGCTGGATGCCGTCTACACCGCGCGGACACTGGGCGAACTCGCACCGCTTACCCGCGACCTGCCCGGCACCGACGCCGGCACCGGCACCGGCCCGGCCGGCCTCGAGCCGGCCGGGCGGGCCGAGGTCACCGCCCGGTTCAGCAAGGTGATCCGCTCCGGCCGCTGGGTCGCCGGCCGCCGTACCCGGCTGACTGTCCACTTCGGCGCGCTGATTATCGACCTCGCGGACGCCGTGCTGCCCGGCCGTGAGGTCACGGTGGAGATCGACGCCTTCTGCGGCAAGCTGATCATCGTCGTCCCGGCCGGCGCGCACGTCATCGACGAAGGCGGTGCGCTGTTCGCCAAGCGCGCGGTCTACGGCCGCGCGGCCGACGCGGACGCCGACGGTCCGGTCATCCGGTTCACCGGCGACGCCCGCTTCTCCAAGGTGGCGGTCTTCCGCAGCTATCCCGGCCGCCCCGGCCACGATGCCCGCTGGCAGCACTACCTGCCGCAGTGGCTGCAGCAGTAGTGTCGTTACCGTGTTATCTTGTTACCATGGTAACAGTTGAACGCGCACAGACCGGACTGCGCGTCGAGCGGAACACGCTGAAGGTCCTCAAGGGCCTGGCCGAGTACCTGGACCTGTCCCTGGGTGACCTCGTGGAGGGCATCGTCCTGCACGCCTTCGAGGGCAAGGCGCCGTTCGGGCCGCCCACGCTGGCCAAGATCGACCAGCTCAAGGCGGTCTACGGCCTCACCCTGACCGCCGTCGACGCCCACCAGCTAAACGACGCCCACCAGCCGGGCAAGAACGCCCACCAGCCGAAGGACCAGCCGGAGGAGCGGCCGTGACCGCCACCCGGCGGCTCACCGGCCGTCTCCGGGTAGACCTGCCCCCGGACGCGGCGTTCCGCCTGTTCACCCCGCGCGGCGAACGGGACTGGGCCGACGACTGGCACCCGCACTTCCCGGCTGCGGCACCGGATGACACCGAACCGGGCACCGTCTTCCAGACGGCCGCGCACGGGCAGCAGACCACCTGGCTGGTGACCGAGCGGCAGCCGGGACGGCGCATCGCCTACGCTCGCGTCACCCCGGGCGACCAGGCCGGAACCGTCACCGTCGACCTCACCCCCGCCGGCGGCGTCAGCGAGGTCGCGGTCACCTACCAGCTGACCGCGCTCAGCGACCAGGCCGACGCGGAGCTCGCTGACTTCGCGGCCGGGTACGCCGATTTCCTCCGCTCCTGGCAGGACGACATAACCACCTTGCTCAACCGACACACAGACCCCGCCGTACCGCTATCCGACTCGTAAGATCACGGAGGGTTTCCCGTCGACGGAAAGATTCACTCCGCCCGCGGCGTCGAAGGTTCCGTGATCGTGGCGGACCCCGCCAGCCGCTCCGTGGCAGGCGGGTTCCGTGGGTTGGGGGAGCGGGCCCCGCGCGAGCGCGAGCGCGAACCGGGAGACGTTGCTCAGCCCGGTCTCGGCGTCGAACAGCCGCTGGTGCAGGGCGGCCGCGCTCCAGCCGGCCGGCAGCGCCGCCGGGTTGTTGAGCTGCGCGTCGATCAGCAGGGCGGCCTCGTTCAGCCGCAGCAGCCGGCGCTGCAGACGCTGGTCCCGCCGGCTGTGCCCGGTATTTTTCCCGAACGAGCGGTGGCTTCGTACATTTCCGCCACTTCATCCGCCAGGCCGCGGGCCCGCGCGGAGTAGGACCGCTGCATCCGGCGCCTGGCCCCTTCGGGGTCAGGCCGGAAGAAGGCGAAGTGCACCACGAGCAGCCCGGCGGCGCCGATCGCGACCTCGGCGGCGAGCCAGCCGAAGTCCGCCAGCGTCACCTCGGCCTGGATGAAGAACCCGAGGAAGGCGCCCGTGAAGGCGAGCATGCCGCCCAGGAAGCCGGCCGGCCCGAAGCGGCGGCAGTAGGTGCCGACGGCCAGCACGACGGCCAGCAGCGCGAGCGACAGCACCCGGACATGCAGGGACAACCCGACGGCGAGCAGACCGAGCATGGGCAGCGGCATGTAGAGGATGAGCAGCAGCTGAGGCCGGCCGCGGGCGAACAGGCCGAGTCCGAACCCGCCCATCAGCGCGAGGATCGCGCCGAGCATCATCGCGATCACCGTAAGCGCGTGGTTCAGCATCCAGAGCTGGGCCGCTACGGCGCCCGGCGCCCGGGGCGGGATCGCCACCTGGAGCGCGCCGGTGCCGCGGACGAAGAGCCGCTCGGCCACCAGGACGACCCCGATCGCGAGCACCACCTCGCTGGCCATCCGCAGTCGCATCTGCCCCGGGTCGGTCGCGTCGAGCCAGTCGAGCCAGGCCGCGCGGCGGCGCGGCGGCGCCGGGGCCGGATCGTCGTCCAAGGGGTGCGTGGCGGCGCCTGGATGTACGGAGCGCGCCGTCACCGGCGCGGGCAAAGAACGGTGCCCATAAGGTTAGTTTACCTCAAGCAAGTATTTAGCCTTCGGGTGCCGTTTCCCGGGGCGTCGTCCCGGGATGCCGCACCGCGTCGATGAGCAGGTCGAACATTCGCCCTGGGTGCTCACTTCCGCCTGCCGTCGAGGTGGCGGTGAAGATTCCGACGACCATGGTCACCACGTCCTCCGCGCGGACGTCGTCGCGCAGCGTCCCGTCCGCGGCGCCCGCGTCGAGAATCGCCCGCACCGCCACGGCGAGCTCGCCGCGGGCCTGGGGGACGGTCACCGCGCCGGAGGCGTAGACGGCGCGCAGGGCGTCCGCCATTTCCCGTTTGACTGCCACGTAGCCGGCGAACCGGTCCATCCAGGCGCGTAGCGCCCGTTCCGGGGTGTGCGTCGCGAGCAGGGCGCCTGCGCTCGCGCACAGGTCCGCCAGTTCCTGGCGGTACAGCGCCTCGACCAGCGCCTCGCGGGTCGGGAAGTGCCGGTAGAGCGTGCCGATCCCCACCCCGGCGTCGCGCGCGATCTGTTCCAGTGCCACCGGCTCCGGCCCGGACGCGAACGCGGCCCGGGCGGTGTCGAGCAGGCGCGTCCGGTTGCGCTCGGCGTCGGCCCGCGGCCGCCGGACCGGACTCGCAGCCCCGGCCGGGCTGGCTGCCCCGACCGGACTCGCTGCCCGGACCGGGCCCGTCGCCCGCGGCCGATCTGTCGCCCGAACTGGCTTGGCCATTAAGCGGAGGTTCCTCCGTTTCTTTGCTAGGCTACGACTGAACCGGAGGAACCTCCGATTCGGCTTTCATAGTACGACCTCACGACCGGAGGATCAGGCGATGACCGAAGCGACTCCGCCCCCCGATCTGCCCGTTCCCGCTCCCGGCGGGACGGCGGAGCTGGCCGGGTACCCCGTGGCCCGTATCGGCTACGGGGTCATGCAGCTGGAGCGGCCCGCCGTCGACCGGGACGCGGCCCTGGCCATCCTGCGCCAGGCGGCCGCCGCCGGTATCAACCACCTCGACACGGCGCAGTTCTACGGCCACTGCAACGAGCTGATCCGCGCGGCCCTGGCCCCCTACCCGGACCACCTGGTCCTGGTGAGCAAGGTGGGGGCTGTCCGGGACGAAACCGCCAGGCCTCCGCTCGTCGCGGCGCAGCAGCCGGCCGAGCTGCGCGCCCAGGTGGACGCCAACCTCGCCTCGCTCGGCACCGAGCGGCTGGGCGTGGTCAACCTGCGCCGGGTCGACGGGCCGGTCGGCATCCAGGCCGAGGGCGACCAGCGGGTCGAACTCGATGATCAGCTGGCTGAGCTCATCACGCTGCGCGACCAGGGCAAGATCGGCGGCATCGGCCTCAGTTACGTCTCGGCCGGCCAGCTCCGTCAGGCACTGCCGGCCGGGATCGTCTGCGTGCAGAACGCCTACAGTGTGCTGGACCGGGCCACCGAACCCGTCCTCGACCTGTGCCGCGAACACGGCATCGCCTGGGCCCCGTTCTTTCCCCTCGGCTCGGCTGGCTTCGCGAACTTCCCCAAGGTGACGGAAAACCCCGTCGTGACCGCCCTCGCCGCCGGCCTGGGAGCCACCCCCGCCCAGGTCGGCCTGGCCTGGCTGCTCGCGCACTACGACCAGACGCTGCTGATCCCGGGCACGGCCAGCCCGGCTCACCTGGCCGAGAACATCGCCGCGGGTGACGTCAAGCTCCCCGCCGACGCCCTCCGCGCGCTCGACCGGCTGGCCGTTCCCGCGACGCCCGCCCCCAGCCCGGAATAACGGATCGCCTGATCCCGCCGTCAGCCCGCTAAGCCAGCCTTGACGCAGGTGTAGGCGGCGTAGAGCCGGCGCTCGTAGCTGACGTCGGCGATCGTGAAGCCGGCGGCGGCCAGCATCGGTTCGAGGAGCCAGCGGAAGGTGCTGTACTCGGTGCGGATGTGCTCGGCGTAGTCGGCGGCGGTGTAACCCGCGGCCGGGTCCGCCGCCGCTCCGGCGAACCAGCCGGCGAATACCGTGTCCGTCTCGTCCGGTCCGAAGTCGAACACGAGGTCCCGCAGCCGCAGTACCCCGCCGGGCCGCAGCATGTCCGCGATGCGGCGCAGCGCGATCACTTTCCAGAAGTCCGGCAGCTGGTGCAGCGAGTTGCGGGTGTAGACGCCGTCGACCGGGGCGCCAGGGGAGTAGCTGAGGAACCCGCCGCGCACGCACTCCAGGTTGGACAGGCCGGCTTCGCCGGCGCCCGCCTCGCCGGCGCCCGCCTCGCCCCGGGCCCGCAGCGCGGCGAGCATCGCGGAGGACACGTCCACCGCGGTCACCGGCCCGAACCGCCGGGCCGCGGGGATGGCGAACTGCCCGGTCCCGGCGCCAAAGTCAATCAGCGCCGACCCGCGGCCGAGCCCGTGCGCGGCAAACGCGGCCAGGTCCGGTTCCGGATCCGGGTAGCCCTGCTTGCGGTTAAAGCCGGCGATGAACTCCGGGTCGAGGTGCTCGGGCCCCGCGTACGCCAGCTCGTCCAGCATCCATGTCTCGTCCACCTGGTGATCGTCCGCTATCGCGCCCGGCCGGGGCAAGCCGGTTTCTAGTGCGCGAGGACCAGGTAGGCGAACCCGAGCACGCCGCGGTACAGGCTGACGTACTCGCGCTCGCGGGAGTCAAGCCAGTCCCTGATCTCGTCGGCCCGCGGGTGACCGGGGTTGGCCAGCAGCCATTCCTGCCGCCCGGCGCGGAAGGTGGACTCGAAGTCGTCCCACTCACGCTGGTCGGCACTGCTGAGGTGAATGACCCGCCAGCCCGCCGCGCGGCACGCCTCGAGCAGGCCGGGCAGCGGCCGGACGTCCGCGCCGAAGATCTCGACCGCCTCCGGGCCCGGTGCCTGCGCCCAGAACCCGTCGCCGTACAGCACCCGGCCGCCCGGAGGGACCACCTCCGACAGGAGGCGCAGCGCCTGGTCCGTTCCGCCGAACGCATGAGAGGAACCCACGCACAGGGCCCGGTCGCAGGGGCCGCGCCACGCGGCCGCGTCCGCCTCCGTGAAGTCGAGGGACCCGGCGGGCAGCCCGTCCCGCGCGGCTTCGG
>DASWUW010000086.1:0-3390 GCA_036406335.1 Trebonia sp. | reverse complement strand
CCGGCTGGAGAACCGGCTGGCCCGCGGGTAACCGCGGGCCAGCCGGGCCCGCTCAGGGCTGGAGAACGACCTTGATACAGCCGTCGGCCTTGTCGCGGAAGGTGTCGTACATGCGGGGGGCGTCTTCCAGCGGCACGTGGTGGGTGGCGAACTGGCGGACGCCGAGCGGGTCGGACTCGTCGCCGACGATCGGGAGCAGGTCGTCGATCCAGCGGCGCACGTGGGCCTGGCCCATCCGCAGCTGGACGCCGCGGTCGAACATCTCCATCATCGGCATCGGGTCGGCCTCACCGCCGTAGACGCCGCTGACGGAGACCGTCCCGCCCCGCCGGACCGCCTTGACCGCCGTGTGCAGGGCGTCGAGCCGGTCTACGGCGGCCTGGTCGACCAGCTTGGAGGCGAGCGAGTCCGGCAGCAGCCCGGTCGCCTTCTGACCGACCTCGACCAGCTTGCTGCCCTTGGGCTCGTGGAAACCGTGGGCCTCCATGCCGACCGCGTCGATGACGGCGTCCGGGCCGCGCCCGGCGGTCAGCTCGATCAGGAAGGCCGCGGTGTCGTCGAGGGCCGCCGGGTCAATGGCCTCCACGCCGAAGCGGGCCGCCGCCGCCCGCCGCTCGGGCACCGGGTCTACCCCGATCACCCGCTGCACCCCGAGGTGCCGGGCGATCCGGACGGCCATCTGCCCGACCGGCCCCAGGCCGAGCACAGCCAGCGTGCCGCCGTCGGGGACGTCCGCGTAGGCCACCGCCTGGTAGGCGGTCGGCAGGATGTCGGACAGGTACAGGTACTGCTCGTCGGGGACCCCTTCGGGCACCTTGACCGGCCCGAACTGAGCCTGCGGAACCCGCAGGTACTGCGCCTGGCCGCCCGGCACCGACCCGTACAGGGAGGTGTACCCGAACAGGGATGCCCCCTTGCCCTGGTCCCGTACCTGGGTGGTCTCGCACTGGGCGAAGAGCCCGCGCTGGCACATCCAGCAGTGGCCGCAGGAAATGTTGAACGGGATCACCACCCGGTCCCCCAGCCGCAGGTGAGTGATCTCCGCGCCGGTCGCCTCGACGATCCCCATCGCCTCGTGCCCGAGCACGTCGCCGGGCTTCAGGTAAGGGCCGAGCACTCCGTACAGGTGCAGGTCGGATCCGCAGATCGCGGTGGACGTGACCCGGATGACGATGTCGTTCGGTTCCTGGATCACCGGGTCCGGTACGTCGGTGACCTCTACGTGCTCGTTTCCCTGCCAAGTCAGCGCGCGCATCTGCTCACTCTCCTTCGGGCTTGGTCATCTTGGCGTGCACCGCGGCCCGGGCCTGGTCGGGCAGGACCTTGGCGGCGACCGTCTGCACCTTGTTCTTGGCCGATCCCCCGGTTACCTGGCTCTTGCCGGACATCAGCGCCTCGAACCCGTCCTTGGCCACCTCGGCCGGGTCGTCCTTGCTGGCCGAGTCCACCGGCGTCCCCTCCATGCCGGCCCGCTCGAAGAACCCGGTGTCGGTCGGGCCGGGCAGCAGCGCGGTCACGCTGACCCCGGTGTCCTTCAGCTCGTAACGCAGGGCCTGGGCGAAAGACTGGATAAACGCTTTCGACGCGGCGTAGGTGGCGTAGTACGGTCCGGGCATCTGGCTGGCCACCGACGAGGTGAACAGCACCCGGCCCGCGCCCTGGCGCACCATGTCCGGGACCAGCCGCTTGGCCAGGGCTACGGTGGAGCTGATGTTCAGCGCGATCAGGCGCTGCTCGTCCGCCAGCGGTATGTCGACGAACGCACCGCCGTTGCCGACCCCGGCGTTGAGCGCGAGCGAGTCCACCGGCCGGGCGGCGGCCGCGACCGCGTGCACCAGCTTCTCGGTGCCTTCGTCGGTGGCCAGGTCGGCCTGCACCGCCAGGACCTCTCCCCCGTTGCCGGCCAGTTCGCCGGCCACGGCGGCCAGCTCGCTGTCCTCGGCCGCGATGATCAGGTCGAAGCCGTGGGTGGCGAACTGGCGGGCCAGCTCCCGGCCGATACCGCTGGACGCGCCGGTGACGACGGCCAGCGGCTTGAAATCAGTCACAGTTTCTCCCCGTGCTCGTGCATCGTGGCGGCCCGTTCCGGGCCGCGGAGGCTGCCGGTGCTACCCGGCAGCGGCCCGCCAAACGGGCTCGGGCGCCAAGTCCGCCAGTTTTCGCGGGGCCGCCGGCGGTCAGCCGACGTAGCGCCGGGCGGATGACCGGCGGCGCGGTTCCTCCAGCAGCTGGATCCGGGCTTCCACTTCCGGTGTTACCGGCCGGCGTTCCCGCAGCACCCAGGGCAGGCCGCGGGCCGCCGCCCAGAAGGCGGCGGCCGAGGTGACGTCGCGGGGCACGGTGCGGGCCAGCTCGGCGGTCCGCCGCAGGGCCGGCCCGGCCGGGCGGCGCAGCCAGGTGAACCAGAGCGTGTTCCTGATACCGAGCAGGCGGCGCCGGGTCGCGTCGCGGGCCGCGGACGCCTGGTGGTGCACGGTCGCTCCCGGCAGGTAGCACAGCCAGTAGCCGGCCGTGACGAGGTCGGTACAGAGCAGCTCCTCTTCCCCGCCCAGCCACAGCCGGGGCGAGAAGCCGCCCGCCGCGCGGAAGGGACCGGCGCGCAGCACGGAGGCGCCGGCCATGATGCTGAGCAGGGCGGGCCCGGGCAGGCCGGGACGGGCGGGCACCGGCGAGTGCGCCAGTTCCGGGACGATCGGATCGTCTTCACCGGAGGGCTCGACCACGATTCTGGCCGTCACCGCGGCGACGTCCGGGTGCGCGTCGAGCGTGTCCGCGGCCAGGGTGAGCGAGCCCGGTTCCCACCAGGTGTCGTCGTCGCAGAAGGCCGCGTACGGGGTGGTGACCTGGCGCAGCCCCAGGTTCCGGCCGACCGCGCCGAGGTTGCGCCGGGCCGCGATCAGCCGCATCCCGGGGTGCTGCCAGCGGACCCAGGCGGCCGAGCCGTCGGAGGATCCGTTGTCTACCACGATGACCGCGGGCCGCTCCGGCAGCCGGGCGAGGTGGTCCAGGGTGCGGGCCAGCTCCGCGCGCCGGTTGTGGGTGATCAGCACCACGGTGACGCGCGGGTCGGGCGACCCGGTCCCCGGGCCGGGCGGCTCACCCGGCACGGCTGCCCTCGAGCAGCCGGATGTCGGCTTCCACGTGGTCCGGCAGCGGCCGCCGGAGCAGCAGGGCGGCGGGCAGCCGCAGGACCGCTTCGCCGAGCGCGCGGCCCGCGGCCGGGTCCCGGCCCGCGGCCCGGGCCAGCCGGAGGGTGTCGCCGGCCGCGCGCGGCAGCGGCCGGCGCAGCCAGGCGACCAGGATCCGGTTGCGGATTTCCTGGCGCCGGCGCCGGGCCGGGTCGCGCACCGGGGAAGGCCAGTGGCGGGCGACGACGTCGCCCCGGTAGCT
>DASWUW010000085.1:0-2743 GCA_036406335.1 Trebonia sp. | reverse complement strand
GGGCCGCGGGTCCGGTCAGCCGGGACTTCCCCCCGCGGGAGTTCACCGCCCCGGGTTTCGCGGACCCGGGTACGGTCAGCCCGGAGTTCCCCCCGCGGGAGTTCGGCGCTCCGGACTACCCGGGCCCGGGTCACTCCGCCCAGCAGCCGTCCGGCGGACCGGAGCAGCAGGCTTACGGGATTCCCGGGTTCGACGGCGACGTCCAGATGGACCCCGCCCTGCGCGACTTCTTCGGCCCGAAAGCAGGCAGTACCACAGTCGGCGGCCCCGGCCCCGGCCCCGGCTTCGACCCCGGCCCCGGCCCCGGCTTCGACCCTGGCACTGGCACTGGCCCTGGTCCCGGCTTCGACCCTGGCCCCGGTCCCGGTCCAGGTCCCGGTCCCGGCGTCGGCCCTGGCCCTGGCTTCGGCCCCGGACCGTCCGGCAAGCCCGGGGAGTCGGGCACCTGGACCGAGTGGTGGAGCAGCATCCCCAGCCGCCAGCAGTCGACGACCAGCGGGACGCCGCTCATCCCCGCGTCCCGCAGTGAGCCGCGCCCGGGTCTCGGCCCGCGGGCCTACGTCGCGATCGCCGTGCTGGTCGCCGTCGTCATCGCGATCGCCGTGGTGGTGTTTATCCACAAATCGGGCGGTTCCTCGCCCACCGCGGCCAGCACGCCTTCGGGTAGTGCCCCGTCCGCGTCGGCTCCGGCGAGTACGGGGAAGGCCGGCGCGGGGAAGGCCGGCGCGGGCAAGACGGCGGGCAGCGGAACGTCCGGCACCGGTACCAGCGGCGGGAGCGGGAGCGGCCCGGCCTACGTGCTGTCCGCGCCGGACACCGCGGGCGGCTACGCGAAGGACACGGACCCCAACTTCGTCGACACCACCAAGTCCACCGGAGGGCAAGTAGCCGCGGCCGCGGGCGGTGCGGTCAAGGTGAAGGGCAGTCCGGTGTCGGCCGCCTACCGGCTGCCGATCAGCGGCCAGGTGGTGACGTTCGTGGGTTACGGCGGCACGTTCGCCCCGTCGAAGGTAGCCAAAGCCCTGGCCTCTCTCGGGACCGACCTGCACTCCTACCCCGCGGGCCCGCACGGCGGCACCCTGAGCTGCTTCAATACCCCGGCCAAGGGGACGCTGACCAGCGGTGCGGTCTGCGTCTGGGCTACCGCGAGCACAATGGGGATCACGGAGTTCTTCAGCTTGACCGGACCGGAGTCCCTGACCGCCAGCCAGGACAAGGGCGCGACCGACACGGTCAGCCTGCGGGCCGACGTCGAAGCGAAGTCCTGAGCCCCGGCGCCAGGGACGGAAACGGTAACGGCGTACCCAGCCGGTCCGCGCAATTCGTAGACTGATGTGTTGTGACCGCAAGCGAGCAAGCAGGACTTCCCTCGCAGTACGCACCAGCCGAGGTCGAGGCCCGTCGTTACGAGTACTGGGAGAAGGCCGGCTACTTCATGCCGGAAGCCCAGGAGAATCCCGGCGCCCCGAGCTACACGATCGTGCTCCCGCCCCCAAACGTAACCGGCATCTTGCACATCGGGCACGCGCTGAACCACACCCTGAGTGACATCCTGGTCCGCCGCCGCCGCATGCAGGGCTACCGCACGCTGTGGCTGCCCGGCATGGACCACGCCGGCATTGCCACCCAGAACGTCGTCGAGCGGGAGCTGGCCACCGAGGGGCTGTCCCGGCACGATCTCGGCCGGGAGGCGTTCGTCGAGCGGGTCTGGCAGTGGAAGGCCGAGTACGGCGGCCGGATCCTGTCCCAGATGCGCCGGCTGGGCGACTCCGTGGACTGGTCGCGTGAGCGGTTCACCATGGACGACGGGCTGTCCCGGTCGGTTCAGACGATCTTCAAGCGGCTGTACGACGACGGGCTGATCTACCGGGCCGAGCGGATCATCAACTGGTGCCCGCGCTGCCTCACCGCGCTCTCCGACATCGAGGTCGACCACTCCGACGACGACGGCGAGCTGGTCTCGATCCGCTACGGCGACGGCCCGGACTCCGTCGTCGTCGCCACCACCCGGGCCGAGACGATGCTGGGCGACACCGCCGTCGCGGTCCACCCGGACGACGAGCGCTACACCCACCTGATCGGCCGGACGGTCGCGCTCCCGCTGACCGGCCGCCGGATCCCGATCGTGGCCGACGCCCACGTCGACCCGGCCTTCGGTACCGGCGCGGTCAAGGTCACCCCGGCCCACGACCCCAACGACTTCGAGATCGGCCGCCGTCACGAACTGCCCGTGCTCGCGGTGATGGACGAGCGCGGCGTGATCACCGCGCCCGGCCCGTTCCAGGGCCTGGACCGCTTCGAGGCCCGCCCGGCGGTCGTCGCCGCACTGCGCGAGGACGGCCGGATCGTCAAGGAGATCCGGCCTTACGTGCACTCGGTCGGGCACTGCTCCCGCTGCTCCACCACGGTCGAGCCGCGGCTGTCGCTGCAGTGGTTCGTGAGCGTGGCGCCGCTGGCCAAGGCGGCCGGGGACGCCGTCCGCGACGGCCGGGTGCAGATCTCCCCGCCGGAGCTGAACGCCCGCTACTTCGGCTGGGTGGACGACATGCACGACTGGTGCATCTCCCGCCAGCTGTGGTGGGGGCACCGGATTCCGGTGTGGTACGGGCCGGCCGGCCCAGACGGCAGCAAGCAGGTGCGCTGCGTCGGCCCGGACGAGACCGCACCCGACGGCTGGACCCAGGACAGCGACGTGCTGGACACCTGGTTCTCCTCCGCGCTGTGGCCGCTCTCCACCCTGGGG
>DASWUW010000084.1:0-2885 GCA_036406335.1 Trebonia sp. | reverse complement strand
GACGGACAACCTCGCCGCCGCCGACCTCGCGCTGAGCGAGGACGAGGTCGCCACGCTCGACGACGTCAGCGCGGAGCCGTTGCGCTACCCGTACTGGCACCAGGCGAACACGTCAGGCGACCGCCTCAGCCCGGCCGACCTGAGCCTGCTGGGACGACACCTGCCGTCCTGAGCGGCTCCGGTGTTTGCTTAGTCCACCCGCCGGGTGAACTCCGGAATCAGGTCGAGCAGGGCCTTAGCCGGGGCGCTCGGCAGGCGGGCGGTGGCGATGCCGAGCCAGAGCACCCATGGCAGTGCCGGTTTGTGGATCGGGATCGCCCGCACGCCGCTATCCGGCTCGCCGAATGCGATCGAGGGCACCAGGCTGACGCCGAGCCCGAGCCGGACGTACGCCGCGGCGTCGCTGGTGTCGTTGACCTCGACCGCCACCGAGCGGGTCAGGCCGAGCCGTTCGAAGGCGTCGTCCACGATCCGGCGATTGCCGAACCCGGCCGGGAAGTCGACGAACTGCTCGTCGGCCAGCTCGGTCAGGCTCACACCGGCGGCACCGGCCAGCGGGTGGTCGATCGGCAGCAGCGCGACGATCGTTGCGGTCATCAGCCTGGTCAGCCTCATGCCGGGCACCCGGGAACCGCCGTTGGCCACCAGCGCGGCGTCCAGGTCGCCGCGGGCCAGATCCGTGGTGAGCCCGCCGGTGCCGTTCGGCGAGGTGCGCAGCCGGACCCGGACGCCGGGATGGTCGCGGCGCAGTCGGGCCAGCAGGCCGGGCAGGTCGATGGCTTCGAGCGAGGCCATCGTGCCCAGGCTG
Organism: Trebonia sp.; assembly: GCA_036406335.1. Lineage (GTDB taxonomy): Bacteria > Actinomycetota > Actinomycetes > Streptosporangiales > Streptosporangiaceae > Trebonia. The sequence continues at coordinate 2,077 of DASWUW010000084.1, read as the reverse complement.
ACGTCGCCTGCGATCCCGGCCGAGATCTGAGCGACCACCTCACGGGCCCCCCGGGCGCTGTCGAGGGTGGCTCGCGCGGCAGGCAGCAACGCCGTCCCGGCCGGGGTCAGCCGCACCCCGCCTGCGCCGCGGTCGAACAGCCGGGCGCCCAAATCGCGCTCCAGGCCCTGGATCGCGGCGGACACCCCGGACTGCACGGCATGCAGCCGCGCGGCCGCCCGGGTGAAGCTGCCGGTCTCGGCCACCGCCACGAACTGCTCCAGCTGTCTGAGCTCCACCAGGCAAGTATCGCTGATCATGCTGGCCGTCAGCAAAAATGATCGTTGGACGTGATGGCTGTCCCAGACACAGCATGGCGTCATGACCGCGACCGCAACCCCGAGTTCCACCAACCTGAGCCGCCCGCCACGTCGCGCCCTGCCGCACGCGCACAGCTTCTGGGCGATCGGCGTCGTCTTCGCCGCCGCGATGGCGTTCTCCACCGTGCCAGCTCCGCTGTACGCGATCTACCGCCAGCGCGACGGCTTCTCCACCTTCATGATCACGGTGGTCTTCGCGGCCTACGCGGTCGGCGTGATCGGGAGCCTGTTCCTGGCCGGGCACACCTCGGACTGGCTCGGCAGGCGCAGGCTGCTGCTGGCCGCGATCGCCGCGGAGTCGGTCGCGGCCGTGCTGTTCCTGTTCTTGACGGCGCTGCCCTGGCTGATCCTTGCTCGGGTGGTGACCGGGATCGGCGTCGGCCTGATCACCGCCACCGCCACCGCTCAGATGGGCGAGCTGCACGCGCTGGCCCGACCGGGCACCGGCCGCAAGCGCGCCGACCGGGTCTCGGTCGCCGCCAACATGGGCGGACTGGCGCTCGGCCCCCTGATCGCAGGCCTGTTCGCCGAGTACGTCGCCCACCCGCTGGTCGTGCCGTACGCCGTCTTCCTGGTCGTGCTGTTGATCGCAGCGCTGACCGTGCTCGTCGTCCCGGAAACCGTCGAGCTGGACCGACCCCGCCCGCGCTACCGCCCGCAGCGGGTCACCGTGCCTAAGCAGGGCAGACCGCTCTACTACACGGTCGCCGTCGCCTCGTTCGCGTCGTTCTCCATCCTCGGCCTGTTCACCTCGGTGGCGCCCGGCTTCATCGCCGGAACGCTGCACCACACCTCGCCGCTACTGGCCGGAACCGTGACTTTCCTGGTCTTCGGGGCAGGCGCGATGGCGCAGATCGCCTCCTCCGGGCTGACCGCGCCCCGGCAAGTGCAACTCGGCCTGACGCTGATGGCGCTCGGCGTGCTGATCGTCACGGCCGCGGTCTGGTGGCCGACGCTGGCGCTGTTCGTGATCGGCGGGGTGATCGCCGGATCCGGGGTCGGCGTGCTGTTCAAGGGGACGCTGGCCACTGTCGTCGGGCTGGCCCTGCCCGAATCGCGAGGTGAGGCGCTGGCCGGGCTGTTCCTCGCCGCCTACGCGGGCCTGGTGGTTCCGGTGCTCGGGATCGGTGCGGCCACGCTGACCGTCTCGCTGCGCAGTGCCCTGCTCGGCTTCACGATCGGCGTACTGCTGGTAGTCGGCGCGGTGGTGCTCCGGCTGCGGACGCTGGCCTGGTCGGACGCCCGGGTCTGAGCCCGGCCGTTCGGAGCGCGCACCACCCACAGGAAGGTGACACACAGCGCGAGCCACGTACCGCCGAGGAACCATCGGGTGAGGACGTCGGTGGCCCAGTGCATGCCGAGGTAAAGCCTGCTAGCGCCGATCGTCGCCACCGTGACCGCGGCGGCGGCGATCGCCAGTACCCGCACGGCCACGTGGCGCACGAGCAACACAACGACGGCTGCCAGCACGCGGGTCACCGTCCGATGCTGTGACGCCGAGAATGGGCGACGGGGCGCCGCTGAGTCACCCGTCCGTGGGCATGTCGGTGTCGATGGCAAAGAGCACGGCTTGGTCCGGGTGGACGACGGGCGCCGCGACCCCGGTGTGCTCGAGGGCGGCCCCCGAGAACACAGACCCGGGATACTCGGGCAGGGCGGTCCCGGCCGGGCGGCCCCACCACCGCGGCGGCCGCAGTCCGGACGGCACCGCGCCGACG
>DASWUW010000083.1:0-4379 GCA_036406335.1 Trebonia sp. | reverse complement strand
CAGCCCGGCGGTGGACTCGCCGGGCAGCTCCGCGTACATGGCCGCCTCGGCGGTGGCGCGCTGGTCGGCCCCCAGGATGGCCGGCCGGAGGGGGGCGCCGCACTCGTCCGCCAGCACGACCCCGTGCATCGGCCCGGCGACCGCCAGCGCGGTGACGTGGACCCGGCCCGCCTCGGCCAGCGCGTCGCGGACCGCCGACCGGGTAGCCAGCCACCATTCCTCGGGGGCGATCTCGGCGCAGCCCGAGCCGGGCACCGCGACCCGGTAGCCGGCCGCGCCCCGGCCCAGCGGACCGCCGCCGAAGTCGGTCACCAGAGCCTTGACGCCACCGGTCCCGAGCTCCAGGCCGAGAACCGCGGCCTGCCCGGAGCGCGCGTGCTCAACGTGACCATCCATGTACCCATTGTGCAATATCCGGTCATCTTACGTAAAGTAACTTGACCATCGCAAACGATAATAATACTCTAGGTAGGGATATGGTTACAGAACGCTTACCGATCCAGGGTGCGCGACGGCCCGTGGAGGGGATCATGGAAAATACGTGGGGCTAGCCAGCTATTTCTGACGCAGCCCGGCAAGCGACTCGTTCCACTTCAGGACCTCGTCCAGCATCGCCGTGGCGGACGCGTCGATCAGCTCGGTGGACTTGAAACGGCGGTCCTCGTCCAGGTGCTGGACGACGAAGGGGATGTTGACCGCCTCGGGCACCGGCATGATCTTGAGCGCGGTGAGCACCTGCTTAAGCATCTGGGTGGCCCGGGTGCCGGCCGAGATACCGCCGTAGGAGACGATGCCCGCGGCCTTGTGGTGCCACTCGCTGAACAGGTAGTCGATCGCGTTCTTGAGCGCTCCGTTGAACCCGTAGTTGTACTCCGGGGTCACGAAGATGAACGCGTCGGACGCCGCCACCAGCGCGGACCAGTCCTTGGTGTGCTGGTGGGTGTACCGGGCCAGGCGCGGGTGGTTCGGCTCGTCCAGCAGCGGGAGGTTCAGCTCGGCCAGATCGGTGACCTGGACGTCGAAACCGCCGTGCTCCCGGGCGCGCTCGGCGATCCACGCGGCCACCGACGGGCCGACGCGGCCCGGGCGGGTGGAGCCGATGATGATCCGCAGGACGGGCTTAGCCACGCAGTACCTCCGCTGATGTCGGTTGAGCGGCACCACTTTAGCTGACGCGTCAGCCAGATCTCCGGCCGGGCGTCACCCGAACGTGAGCACCGGCTTGACCGTCGCCCCGGACAGGGAGTCGGCGATCGCCGCGTTGAGCTCGTCGAACCGGTAGTTCCGGACCAGTCGTTCCACCGGAAACCGGCCCCGGGCGTGCAGTTCGAGCAGCCGCGGGATGAACACGGTCGGGTTGATGTGGCCGTTCATCGTGCCCCGGAGCTGACGGCCCTTGAGCAGCAGGTCGCCCGGGGGCAGGGTGACCGGCGCGCCGCTGCTGGTGATGACCGAGGCGGTGCCGTGGGCGGCCAGGGACCGCACCGCGGCCAGGATCACCGCGGGGTTGCCGGTGGTGTCCAGGGCCACGTCCATCCCCCGGCCGGCCGCCTTTACCACCGCGGCGGCCACGTCGGCCAGGTCCTGCCCGGTGGTGTCGATGGTGACGGTGGCGCCCAGCTCGGCGGCCAGGGTGAGGCGCCGCGCGACCTGGTCGAGGGCCACGATCTCGGCCGCACCGGAGGCCTTGGCCGCCATGACCGCGGCCAGCCCGACCGCGCCGGCGCCCCAGACCGCCACCCGGCTGCGGCTGCCGACCGGCATCGCGTTCAGGATCGCGCCCGCGCCGGTCTGCACCCCGCAGGTAAAGCCGGCCAGGAGGGACAGCGGGGCGTCGGGCGCGACCGGCACGACGTTGCGCTCGGTGACCAGGGAGTGAGTGCTAAAGCTGGACTGGCCGAAGAAGGCGGCGCGGACCGGCTGGCCGTTCTGGTGAGCACGGGGCGAGCCGTCCGGCCGGGTGCCACTGAACGTGAGCGGAACCACCTGGTCGCAGTAGGGGGTGTAGCCGAGGAGGCACTGCTCGCAGCGGCCGCAGTAATCCGGGGTGAACAGCACCCGGTCGCCCGGCCGCACCCGGGTGACGTCCCGCCCGGTCCGCTCGACGGTGCCCGCGCCCTCGTGGCCGAGGATGATCGGGAACACCACCGGGAGCCGGCCCAGCCGGGCGCTGTCGTCGGTATGGCAGACGCCGGCCGCCTCGACCCGGACCAGGATCTCGTCGTCGCGCGGCTCGTCGAGGTCGAATTCCTCGATCGACAGCGTCGCGCCGGCCTCCCAGGCGACGGCGGCCCGGATCTTCACATGCACTCCTCGCGGTCGGGATGGGCGGGCGGGGCGGGTAGGCGGGGCGGGCTTACCGGGAACCTTCGCTGGAGGGCAGCTGCGGGCGGACGCGCTCGTAGTCGGGGACCTGCGCGGACACCGGGGGGGCGGGCGGCTCGAAGGCCGGGATCTCGCCCGGGCGGACCGCGGCCACCGCCTCGCTGCCGACGACCGACGGGTCGATGACCAGGGCCACCATCTTGCTGGCGGCTCCGGCCCGGTTCCCGGCGGCGAGGACGGAGCCCGGGGCGGCGGAACCGGCGGCGACGGCCGGGGCCGTCGGCGCGGCCGCCTCCACCACGTGGGGGGCGAGCATCTGGTCCTCGGGCAGCGCCATCAGCGTCTCCGGCTGCACCTTGTGGTCGTAGACCAGCTCGTAGCCGATCTCGTCGCCGACACTGACCCCGTCGGTTCGCGAGTTCGAGGTGCTGCTGGTGTGGCTGGTCTCCTCGGTGGCGGACGAGGACTTGGTCGTGGCGTCGCTCTCGTGCTGGGCGGTGAACCGGGTCCGTGACCGGGCGATGTCCATCTTGGGGCGGCCCGGCTTGGTGCCGCCGCCCTGGACGGTCACCCGCGTGCCGCCGCCACCGGTAACTCCGCCTCCGCCGCCGCCGCGCGAGCCGCCGCCGGAACCGCCCCAGCCGCCGCCGGAACCGCCGCGGTTACCTGGCCGCGGCTCGCCGCCCCGCGGGTTCGCGCCCTTGCCCCCGGCCGGCTCGTCCCGGCCCGGCCGTTCTCCGCGGCCGCCGCTGTCCCGGCCGCCGCTGTCCCGGTTCCCGTTGTCCCGGCCGCTGTCCCGGTTGCCGGTGTCCCGGCCGCTGTCCCGGCTGCCCTGCGGGTGCTGGGTGTCGACCCGGATGTTCATCGGCTGCTGCTCGTGGCGCGGGATTTCCGTCTCGGAGTAGGACTGGCCCTTGGTGGTTCCCGTCGTGTGGGTGGCCGACTCCCCCTCGGTGCGTCCCGCCGTGTGGGTGACCGAGTCGCTGGTGGTGCGGGTGCGGAGGCGGCTGACGCTGCGGGAGTGCGCGAACCGCCCGGCGACGAACCGCCGTTCCAGGCCGATGTGCTCGGCCGCCCGCAGCGCCTCCGGTCTGGTCGCCAGGCGCATGAACGCGGTGTGCCGGGTATCCAGGTGCCGGGCGGACTCCTCGGTCAGCCGGGAGAAGGCCCGGACCAGGGGGATGTCGTACCGCTCGCACACGGCGGTGAGCCGGGCCAGGTGCCGGGTCGACTGCTCGTCCGCCCCGGCCAGGATGACCGCGGGCCGGAAGGCGTCCTCGCCGCCGTCTTCCGCCGGGCCGCCCGCGTCGGCGGAGACCGCGCGGGTGATCCACTGCACCACCAGGGCCGCGGTCAGGTCGGCGGCCACGTCGCGCGGGCCGTCGGCCAGCGACAGGCAGGTCAGCCGGGCCGGCGGGCGGGGACCGGCACCGGTGCCGAGCGCGGTGAGCGGTTCCACCACCGCCGCGAGCCGGACCAGGTTCCCGGCGACCTGGTGCCGGAAGCCGTCACCGAACAAGGCGGCGAGCCGGTCCCGTTCGGCGTCGGTGAGCAGGTGGCCGGACTGCGGACCTTCAGTCTCCGGCCCGGCGCCCAGCAGCGTGGTCAGGGCCGCGTGCAGCCGTCCCATGGAGACGTCGGCGCCGAGCACGCCGGTGATCTTGCGCAGGATCATCAGGTCGGTCGCGCGGCCGGCCGCGGTCGCGCTGGCGTCGTCGGCGTGCACCACCTCGACGATCAGCGAGGCGATCTGCTCGCCGCTCAGCCCGGCCAGCAGCGGGGTCTCCCCCAGGTCACCGGGCAGCCGGTAGTCCTGATGGGAGAGCCCGGCCCGGGCCGCGGCGGCGAGCAGGCCCTCAGCCACCCGGTCCTGGGACAGGTCGAGCACGATCACCGCCCGTGACTCGAGCAGCTCCCAGCCCACGCCGGTCACCATGTTCTGCCGTCCGGAGCCGGTCCCGCCGAAGACGTCCAGCCGGCTGGCGTCCTCGTGCGCGGCCACCTGCAGCCAGCGCGGCGCGGTGGCGATCCGGTCCGCGTCGGCCTCCGCCCAC
>DASWUW010000082.1:0-2033 GCA_036406335.1 Trebonia sp. | reverse complement strand
AAGCAGCTTCGTCAGCCCGTCCAGCCTGGCCGCCGACTCCGGCGGGTCCCCGCTGACCACCTCGGCCGCGGGCAACTACCTGGCCGCTTAGGCAGCACTGCCGGGCCCGGTCAGGGGTGCGTCGCGCTGCCGGTGGTGGTGGACTGCTGGGTGACGCGCGCCGTGGGCGCACCAGAGGAGACGGCCAGGATTACGCCGAGGGTCAGCGCCAGGGCAATCGGGATAAGCAGCGGCGCCGCGGCGCGCGCCGTACGGCGGCGCCGGGCCCGGCGCTTGGCGCTCGCCCGGCTACCGAAGCCACCCTCGATCAACGTCACGCTGGCTCCCTCCGGTCGGCCGTCCGCACGGGTGCCAGCGTAACTCTGTTACTTAACAGTTATCGAGTAGATAGCAAAAATTATCCGTCTTATCACCTCAGGTGAGGACTGCGCGACTAACAGGCTTCCCACAGCGTGGCGATGCCCTGACCGACGCCGATGCACATGGACGCCGCCCCCTTGGCGGCGCCGCGACGGCGCATCTCGTGCAGCAGGGTGGTGACGATCCGGGCGCCGGAGCAGCCCAGCGGATGGCCGATCGCGATCGCGCCGCCGTTCACGTTGACCCGCTCCGGGTCGAGGCCGAGCTCGTCCACGCAGGCGACCGACTGGGCCGCGAACGCCTCGTTCAGCTCCACCAGGTCCAGGTCCCCGGTGTGCCAGCCGGCCCGGGCGAGCACCCGGCCCAGGGCCGGGACCGGGCCGATGCCCATGTAGTCGGGGTGCACGCCCGCGGCCGAGGCGCCCGCGTAGCGGGCCAGCGGGGTAACGCCGGCCCGGTTTACCGCGGCTTCCGACATGAGCAGCAGGGCAGCGCCCCCGTCGTTCAGCGGGGAGGAGTTGCCGCCGGTGACCGTGCCGCCCGAGCGGAACGCGGGCCGCTTGGCCGCCAGTTCAGCCAGCGTGATGCCCCCCTTGATGCCCTCGTCGCTGGCCAGTTCGCCCTTGGCCGTCGTCACCGGGACGATCTCGGCGTCGAAGCGGCCCGCGTCGCGGGCGGCGGCCGCCCGCTGGTGGGAACGGAGCGCGAACTCGTCCTGGCGCTCGCGGGTGATGCCGTACTTGTCGGCGACGTTCTCCGCCGTTTCGCCCAGGCTGACCGGCGGGTACAGCTCCTGCATGCGCGGGCTCACCAGTCGCCAGCCGAGGCGGGTGTCGGCGGTCTCCAGGCTTCGCGCCCAGGGCTCGCCGCTGCGCTGCATCACGAACGGGGCCCGGGTCATGGACTCGGTTCCGCCCGCGACCGCGATGTCGAGGTCGCCCGCCGCGATCGCCCGGGCGGCGTCGCTGACCGCCTCCATCCCCGAGCCGCAGAGCCGGTTCACCGTGGCGCCGGGGATCTCGACCGGCAGGCCCGCCAGCAGCACGGCCATCCGGGCCACGTTCCGGTTATCCTCCCCCGCCTGGTTGGCCGCGCCCCAGTACACGTCGTCGATGGTGTTCACGTCGAGGTCCGGGTTCCGGTCGATGAGCGCCCGGAGGATGTCGGCGGCCAGGTGGTCGGGGCGGACGTCGGCCAGTGCCCCCTTCACCTTGCCGACGGGCGTCCGGCAGGCATCCACCACGAAGACCGGGCTCACGTTGTCCTACCTCTCGACGTACGTTCCGTTCTCTCACCATAAGACGGAGCGGCGGCCGCGGATTCCCCGGCCCGCCGCCGGGGCGGCGGCGGGCCGGCGGAGGACGGCGGCGGGCGGGCGGACTGATCGTTGCGCAGCTGTGATGTCCGGCACCGCCCGTTAGGCAACCATCCGGCCTGCAGTGACGTCTCCTAGTTGTAGGCCCGAGCCCGAGACGCGAAGTCTCCCGATTTGATAGATATTGACCGGGAAAGTAATTCCCCGCAGCCACTTATCCGCGTACCGCGGTCAGCATCGATGCGATCAGCGTCGAATCAGGCCGTTTACCATTTGAACCGTTGATCTGACTAATCATTGAGGAGAACTGCAACGTGTCATTTTCGGGCAGTGCCGGGGGTGCCCGCCGGGTGGGCGC
>DASWUW010000081.1:0-3289 GCA_036406335.1 Trebonia sp. | reverse complement strand
GACGAGTCGGTGAGCAGCTGGGGGAATTTCGCCGCGTCCGCTTGCGCCTGGGTCAGGTCGCCCATCGTTACCATGCCGTTCAGCACGTAGTGCCAGCGGGCCGTGAGGCTGGAGCGGTAGGCGGGCAGCGGGAAGTTGGACGGCTGCTGGATGATCGCCGCGATGACCGCCTCCTGCGGAACCGTCAGCTGCCCGACCGGCTCGCCGAAGTAGGTCCGCGCCGCCGCCGCGACACCGTAGGAGTTCTTACCCAGGTAGATCAGGTTCAGGTAGTTGGTCAAGATCCACGACTTGGACTTGGTCTTGGACAGCTTCTGGGCGATGAAGACTTCCTTGACCTTCCGGCTGACCGTCTGCTGGGCGCCGATGCCGTCGTAGTAGCCGCGGACGAATTCCTGGGTGATCGTCGAGCCGCCGGACAGGCTGCCGCCGCCGCTGCTGCTCACGTCGTCGTAAGCCGCCCGCAGGATGCCGGTGGGCGAGATGCCGCCCTCGGTCCAGAACGACCGGTCCTCGGCCGCGAGCACCGCGTCCTGCATCTTCTTGGGAATCTGGCTAAAGGTCAGGTCCTGCCGGTTGACCAGGCCGATGGTGCCGATAGGGGTCTTGCCGTCGCTGTAGTAGACCGTAGTGTTCTGGTAGGTCGCGCTGGCCAGCGCGGTCGGGATCTTCGCGCTGCTGGACAGGTACTGGTAGACGCCGAACAGCGCCAGCACCACGATGACCACGAAGCTGCCGGCGACGGCGAGCGCCTTCTTCCACGACCAGTGGCGCCACCAGCTGCCCCTGCGCTTGCCGTTCCTCCCCGGCGGCCGCCGCGACCCGCCCGGACCGCCGGGGCCACCCGGGCCGCCGGACCCACCCGGAACGCCGGGGCCAACCGGAAATCCCGGGCCGCCGGGAAACACGGGACCGTATCCGCCGGTTCCGCCCGGGCCGGGAACGCCCGCGCCGGCTCCGGCCCCGCCGATACCGAACGCGCCCGTGCCGTACGCGGAGCGGGCCGGGTTGAACCCCGGTGCCGGGTTGAAGGTGGGAGCACCCGGCTCCGGGCCGGGCTGCTGGTTCGCGGTCGGCGAGTTTTCCCACCCGCGGCCGTCGGCCCAGTAGCTGTAGCCGGGATTCTCCCGGGGGCCGCTTTCCGGGCGGACCGGGTTCAGCCGGCCGGTCTCGTAATTGGCATCGACGGACGAGTCCCGCCAGAAGCCGTCGTTGCCCCAGCCCTCGGGGGCCGGATACCGGGCGCCGGCCACTTCCGGCCCGTTGCCACCCGTGCCCGCTCCGCTAGCCCCGTGTGCGCCAGCGCTGTGCCGCCCCGTACCTGGCTGTCCGGCACCGGGCGCTCCGGCTCCCTGCTCGTCAGCTTCCCGTCCTCCAGCGGACCCGTAGGGGGGCCCGTCAAAGTCGTTGCTACTCACACGTCCTCGCAGTGGCTGTGAACGAGCCTTTGTGGGGCCCGGCCCGGCTGGGGTACCAACAGGCCGTCCTCGGCCGCCCGTGGCTAGAAAACAGAGCCTGGTCCCGCCGCCCCCACACGTTACCGGTTCGACGCTGGCCGTCTGGGCTGGTCAGACTATTTGTCCCGCCGGCTGCGACCCGCGGGTGGCTTACCGGTGCCAGGCACGTACGACGGGGCGGGATGGTTCTAGCGGCAATTTTGGCAGACCTCGACCACATACACCCTGAATTCGCCGTATTCAGCCGCTGTCTCCGTCAATTCAGCGGTCCGCTTGACCCGGCCCGCCTACTGTCCGGGTTCGTCTCAGCACACACGGGCGACATGGGTGACGCTGGCCTTACGGCAGACCGGGCAGCGCCTTTCGGCGGGCTCGCTGTGGTAGTACCAGACGCTTCCTGCTAGTGAACAGGCGGTTGCCGGGCCGAGAACAGTCGTCTATGCTGACAACGTCACATCGATATATCGAACCGAGATATCGGGAAGAGATATCGTCCAGATATAACGTCAACCAACCCCCGGGAGATGCCGTGGGCCGGAACCGGACTGCCGTCCTCGAGTTCGCCGTCCTTGGGCTGCTGCACAGAACGCCCATGCACGGCTATGAGCTCAGCAAGCAGCTCAACCTGCTGCTCGGCACGTTCCGGGCGCTCTCCTACGGCACCTTGTATCCCTGCCTGACCAAGCTGCACTCCGAAGGGCTCATCGCCAAGGAAGGTGACGAGCCTCCGCCGGATAGCCGGGCCGGCCGGTCCCCCGGCCGGTCGAAGATCGTCTACCGGCTGACCGCTGAGGGCAAGGAGCGCTTCCAGGACCTGCTGGTCAACTCGGGCTCCGCCGCCTGGGAAGACGACGAGTTCGGGGTGCACTTCGCGTTCTTCGGCCAGACCCGCGCGGACATCCGGCTGCGAATCCTGGAGGGCAGGCGCAGCCGGCTGGAAGACCGGGTGGAAGGGCTGCGCGCGGCGCTCGCGCGCACCCGCGAACGGGTTGACAGCTACACGCTCGAATTGCAGCGGCACGGCCTCGAAGCCGTAGAGCGCGACGTCCGCTGGCTCAATGAGCTGATCGCCGAGGAACGGCGGTCGGAAGCAAGCGGCACCGCGGGCGGACCCTACCCGCCGGCGGAGCCGTCCGAAATAGATCCCGGAATACATCGCGGAAGCGAGAAGGAGTCATCCTGATGGGTGCTGTGCCTGCCAGTAAAGTGCGCGTGGCCATCGTGGGGGTGGGCAACTGCGCGAGCTCGCTCGTTCAGGGGCTCGAGTATTACAAGGACGCAGCGGACGACGCCCGGGTTCCCGGCCTCATGCACGTGCGGTTCGGTGACTACCACGTATCCGACATCGAAGTGGTCGCCGCCTTCGACGTCGACGCCAAGAAGGTCGGCCTCGACCTCAGCGAGGCGATCTCCGCCAGCGAGAACAACACGATCCAGTTCGCCGATGTCCCCCCCACCGGCGTGATCGTGCAGCGCGGCCACACGTTCGACGGCCTCGGCGACTACTACCGGGAGATCATCACCGAGTCGGACGAGCCCGCGGTGGACGTGGTCGCGGCGCTGCGCGAGGCCCGGGCCGACGTGCTGGTCTGCTACCTGCCGGTCGGCTCGGAGCAGGCGGACCGCTTCTACGCCCAGTGCGCCATCGACGCCAAGGTCGGGTTTGTCAACGCGCTGCCGGTGTTTATCGCGTCTGACCCCGTGTGGGCCCAGAAGTTCACCGACGCGGGCGTGCCGATCATCGGCGACGACATCAAGTCCCAGGTCGGCGCCACCATCACGCACCGCGTGCTGGCCAAGCTGTTCGAGGACCGCGGAGTCGAGCTGCTGCG
>DASWUW010000080.1:0-8769 GCA_036406335.1 Trebonia sp. | reverse complement strand
CCTCATCTTCGCGGTCCCTTTCTCAGTGCTCGTGGATAATGACGCCGCGGATGTTCTTGCCATCGAGCATGTCCTGGTAGCCCTCATTGACCTCGTCGAGCGTGTAGCGGCGGGTGATCAGCTCGTCCAGCTTGAGCTGGCCCGCCTGGTACAGGCCGATCAGCAGCGGCACGTCGGTCAGCGGGTTGCAGCCGCCGTAGATCGAGCCCTGGATCCGGCGCTGGTAGCCGATCAGGATGCCGGGGTTCTCGTTGACCCAGCCGTTCCCGACCGCGGTGATGGTCACCTGGCCGCTCTTGCCCACCACGCGGATGGCGTTGCTGATCACCTCGTCGTGCAGGATGCCGACGGTGATGATGGCGTGGTCGGCCAGTTCGCCCCAGGTGGTCTCCACCACGAAGTCGTGCGCCTCTTTCGCGGTGGCGAACGCGTGCGTGGCGCCGAACTCGCCGGTGGCCATCTCCCGCTTGAGTTCCACCGGGTCGACCACGATCACGTTCTTCGCCCCGGCCATGCTCGCGCCCTGCACCGCGTTGCTGCCGACGCCCCCGGCGCCGTAGATCACCACGGTCTGCCCCGGCTGTACCCCGCCCGCGCGCACCGCCGATCCCCAGCCGGTCGGCACGCCGCAGGCCACCAGGGAGGCGACGTCGAAGCCGATGTCTTCCGGGATCTTGATCACGGAGTACTCGTGCACCACCGCGTACTGCGAGAACGTGCCGAGCACGCACAGGCCGCCGAAGTCCTCGCCGCCCTGGTGGAACCGGAAGGTGCCGTCGGGGAACATCCCGGTGCCGGCGTTCTTGCCGGCGTCGCACAGCTGCTGGCGGCCGGTCGCGCAGTAGCGGCACTGGCCGCAGGCGGGGATGAACGAGCAGGTCACGTGGTCGCCGACCGCGACCCGGGTCACGGCCGGGCCCACTGCCTCGACGATGCCCGCGCCCTCGTGCCCGCCGACCACCGGCAGGCGCATCGGGGCGTCGCCCTTCTGGATGTGGTCGTCGGAGTGGCACAGGCCGGCTGCCAGGAACTTGATCCTGACCTCGTTTTTCTTCGGGTCGTCCAGCTCGAGCTCGGTGATCTCCCACGGCTGTCCGGGCACGCGGCAGACCGCGGCTCGCGTGGTAATGCCCATGTGGACCCCTTCCCGGGTGATGACGGACAGTACCGCGGGCGGCAGGCGCACGCGGTTTGTCCAATGATGTGGCCTGCGCCACACCGGCGCCACCGCCTGCCCGTCCGGATCGGGGCCAGAACCCCGGTTTACGTCTGGCCCTGCGACGCGAGGAAGGGAAATCTGGGCTGCCGCCGGTTTGGCTCAGCCCGCGAAGGGGCAACGGGCCGGGCGAGGAGGCTCTCGCGCAGCGCCAGCCTGACCGAGCAGGCCCCGAGTTCCCGGTAGGCGTCGAACTCGGCGCTGTCGTAGAGCTGCTCCAGGGTGGAGTCGGTCGGGAAGGCCGGGTGGCTGGCCGCGTAGGCGCGCACGTCCCACGGCGCGCCCGTCCACCAGCCCAGCTTGCACACCACGAGGGTGTTTTCCGGCCCGTCTCCGAGCGGCGGCTGCCGGGTGAAGGTACCGCCCGCCCACGGGGACACGACCTGCCCGCCCCGCAGTTCCGCCGCGGTGCCCGGCGGCGCGGTGACCATCGTCACGGGGTCGATCGCGATCTCGGTGCTGGCGTCGGCCCGGGCCAGCGCGATGGTCCCGCCGAGGGTGGACCAGGTGCTGGCCTGGTCGCCGCTGGCGTCGAGGACCAGGATGTGGGTGATGCCCAGCGCGGGCGCCCGGTGCAGGGCCTCGACCAGGCCCAGGTTGTCGTAGTGGCCGCCGTCGGTGACGCACATCCAGGTGTCCCGGTAGCTGGTATGCCCGGCGGCCTCGGCGTACAGCATGCCCAGGCTGGGCTGCAGCGCGTGGTAGAGCAGGCCGCCGCGGAACTGCCGGAAGCGGGACTGGTCCCGGCGCAGCTTCAGGACGTGGGCCCACAGCTGCGCCTCGCGCCTGCCCGCCTTCTCGCTGCCGCGCCGCCAGGCCGGGTGGGGCAGCACGTACCACAGCAGCAACCTGGCCGCGGGCCACCACCGGTCGCCCCGGGGGCCGGCTTCCTCCTGCCGCTCCAGCTCCCGGGCGGCCGCGTCCACCACCGCCGGATGCGGCAGCCAGACACCGAGGCGCAGGTCGGTGGCGGTGAACAAGATCCGGTAGGCCCGCATCGTGGCCGACCCCATCAGCGGGGAGAACGCTGCCCCGCTGATGGCCGCCACGTCAAACAGGGTGAACCGGCTCCGCCCGGCCAGTGCCTCGTAGTCGGCCGTGCGCGCCTGGACCGATACCCCGGGCCCCGGCCCGCGCAAGGTGGCGTAGACCGGATCGAAGCTGAAACTCAGCCCGCCGCGCCCGGGAGGTACCTCCCGGCAGGCGTTGATGTTCGCGGTGGTGCACAGGACCAGTTCCTGCCGCTGTTCGTTCAGCTGCGACAGCAGGGCGCCGGGACGATCCCGCGTGCCGAACGGAGCGGGCTGGCCCTCCGTCCCGCCGGTTTTTCTGATCACGGCGTAAGCACTCAGCACGCTGGCCAGCCAGGGCAGCACCAGCCCGCGCAGGTACCCGACGACGGTGCCGGCCAGTCCCGGCCTGGGTGCCTCCCCGGGGGCCGCCTCCGGCGTCTTCAGCAGATTGTACCTGGTCAGCGTGCTGCGGGCGGACTGGGAAACCGTGATGACGGCGGCGACGAAACCGCCGATGGCGGCCGGAGTCCAGCCGGCCCCGCGGCCGAAGCCCAGGTCGTCCAGGACGGTCCGCAGCGCGCCCGAGCGGGAGCTGGACAGCCACGCCACCACCCCGGGAACGGCGAAGACGGCCGCCGTCAGCACCACGGTGAGGAACGTGGCCCACCCCAGCGCGCGGACTGCGAGCTGGCTCTGCCGCCCCTCGCCGTCCGGGCCCGGCCTCAGGGTGGCCCACCACCACAGGAAGATGCCGAACGTCACCGTGCCGGCCAGCGCCGGCCAGGCCCACCACGACAGCGCGGTGAGCGCGGCCGTCCACTGAGGCGGGCGGGAACCGCCCGCCGCGGTGGTGTAGGCCAGCACGTGCCGGGAGCGGAGCAGCCAGCCCCAGGCGTGGGCCGCCGCGAAGACCGGGGTAAGGACCAGCGTGAGGGTAGCCGTCACGCCGAACAGCAGCGACAGCACCCCGGCCAGCATCGTCTTGGCATCCGGGGCGAGGTAGCGCGTGTTGTTGCGCAGGTGCTGCTCCTCGGGACTGCCGGGCGCGTACGGCGGCAGCCCGCCCGCGCCCGCGACCTCGCCGCCGGCGGCAGCGGCCTCGAGGCCGTGCGCCACCAGCGCGCGCGATGCGGCCAGGTAGCCGCCGCCGGACACCCCGAGGATCAGCCTGGCCTTGTCCAGGAACCCGGTCGCCTGCAGGGCCTGCAGCGCCCCCAGGCAGTAAGACGCCGAGCGGATGCCGCCGCCCGAGCAGCAGACCGCCCAGACCTCCTCCTCCCGGGCCGTCTCCCGCTGATCCGTCATGGCTGTCCCCTTGGGCTGAGGTTCTACCAGGACGGAGGGGCGGATTCCCTTGTTGATACCAGTGCCGCCTGGATGCCGGGCCCCGCGTGCAGGCAGCACCGGGGCGGGTCTGTACAGGGGGCGCCGGCCGGGCTGATGCTTAGCTCATGGAGTTCGAGCACATCGCTGTGCAGCGTTCGGGCGATTTCGCCACCGTCACGATGAACCGGCCGCAGCGCCGCAACGCCCTGTCCCTGGAGCACCTGCGCGAGCTGATCACGGCGTTCGGCCAGCTGGGGGACAGCGACGCCCTCGGCATCGTGCTGGCCGGGGCCGGGCCGGTGTTCAGCGCCGGGCATGACTTCGCCGACGTGGCCGGCGCCGACCTGGGGACGGTCCGCGCCCTGCTGGCGACCTGCACCGAGCTGATGACCCTGATGCAGCGGGTCCCGCAGCCGGTGGTGGCCCGGGTGCACGGGCTGGCCACCGCGGCCGGCTGCCAGCTGGTGGCCAGCGCCGACCTGGCGGTGGCGAGCGAGGACGCGGGCTTCGCCGCCCCGGGCGGCAAAGGCGGCTGGTTCTGCCATACCCCGATGGTCGCGGTGGCCAGGAACGTGGGCCGCAAGCGGGCCATGGAGCTGGCCCTGTCCGGAGACGTGATCGACGCGCGCACGGCGCTCGACTGGGGCCTGGTCAACCAGGTGGTGCCCGCCGCCCGGCTCGACGGCGCGGTGCGCGACCTGCTCGAACGGGTGACCCGCGGCTCCGCCGAGAGCAAGGGCATCGGCAAGCAGGCGCTCTACGCCCAGATCGACCTCAACCAGCCCAAGGCGTACGCCTACGCGATCGAGGTGATGGCCGCGACCAGCCAGACCCCCGACGCCCAGGAGGGAATCCGCGCGTTCCTGGACAAGCGCAAGCCGCACTGGCGCCGCGGCCGCTAAAGGCCGCCCCGGTCCGCGGCCGGCAGTCCGCCCTCAGCGGTCCGGCGGAAATCGGTGCGCTCCGTCCCGGCCGGCCCGCCGCCCCGGGTAACCAGGTAGGAGTCCCAGCGGGAGAACGCCGAGCACGGGTGCGACACGCCGAGCTCCACCACGTCGGTGACCCGCAGCCCGGTGGCTCCGGTGAGCACGGCGTGGTGGTCGAACAGGTTCGTGACCACGCCGGACACCCCGGCCCGGGGCTGCCCGGCCAGGTCGGCGGCGGACAGCACGACCGGCATCCCGGCGTCATGGGGCAGCTCGCGCTTGCCCGCGCCCAGTACGACCAGGCCCGGCTCCGGCGCCGACAGCACCATGGCCCGGATGGTAATCGCCGGCTTCAGCCCGGCGACCGGGCTCGCCCGGGCGTAGATGCCGTGGTCATGGGTCACGTAGCACCCGGACCGCAGCAGCAGCAGGCCTCCCGGCACCAGGTCCGCCGCGGGCAGGGCCGCCGTCACCCGGTCGGGGAAGACCGACCCGCCCATGGAGAGAACCGGCGCCGGCGTCTCGTACCGGTCCCGCAGGCCCGCGAACACCGCACCGGTGCGGCGGCAGTGCTCGTCGACGGCCCCGAGGGTGGCGTCGTCGCGCCGGCTGGGGACGACGCCCTCGTAGCCTGCCACGCCGACCAGCCGCAGGCCGCGGGCGGCGGCCGCGGCTTCCCCGAGTTGCCCCGCGGCCCGCGGGTCGCGCACGCCGGTCCGGCCGCCCGGGGTGCCGACGTCCACCATGACCGGCAGCCCGCGCGGCGAGCGGGCGAAGACGCGCTCGGCCTGCCCGATCCCCTCGGCCGAGTCCACCAGGCAGATGACGTCGGCGGACTCGTCGCCGTCGATCCAGGAGCGCAGGCGTTCCAGCGCGCCCGGCTCCACCACCTCGTTGGCGATCAGCAGCCGCCGGTGCCCCC
Organism: Trebonia sp.; assembly: GCA_036406335.1. Lineage (GTDB taxonomy): Bacteria > Actinomycetota > Actinomycetes > Streptosporangiales > Streptosporangiaceae > Trebonia. Next base: position 3,366 of record DASWUW010000080.1, on the reverse strand, counting down.
AGGAGAGCACGGCTTCCGCCTGCCCCACGGTGGCGACGGTCAGCCGGGCGGCGCCCGCCGCCACCTGACGGCCCGCGATGGACGCGGACATCGTGGTCTTGACGTGCGGCGCGAGCCCGGCGCCGTGCCGGGCGGCCCAGTCCGCCATGAGCGCGATGTTGTGGTCGACCGCGTCCAGGTCCACCGCCATGTGCGGGTAGCTCACGCCGCCCCCCGGGAGCAGCTCCTGCGTTACGTCGTCCGGCATGAGTTCCTCCTGGAACCGGTTCGGCGCCGCGGCCTGGATCCTGGTGCCGGTTGCCCCGGTCACGAGTCTAGGCAGCTCCCGGGCGGGCTTCAGCGCACCTCGGGGGAGAACCGGGGGCCGGGCAGGAACCAGGAGTCCGGCTCGTCCGCGGCGCCGCCCGGCGCGCCGAGCCTGATATCGGCCCGGGCCACCTGGCCGCGCTCCGCCCGGGCGGCGGCAACCCCGGGACCCGACCCCTCGGCCGCCAGCGTGTAGCTGTCGTCCGGGACGTCCTCGAAAGCGACCGCGCCCTGGCCGTCGCTGACCCCCGACGCGACCGTCCCGCCGCTTCCGGACAGCGTGACCACCGCCCCGGGGAACGGTGCCCCGTCCGGTCGGGTGACGACCGCGGCGACCAGGGACCCGGGGGCGGCGAACACCAGGTCCTGCGTGCCCGGAACGGTGACCGCCCGGGCGACCGGATCCGCGCGGCCGGACAGGCCCGCCAGCGTGTAGTCGCCCGCATCCAGGTGGCCGAGCCGGTACCGGCCGTCGGCGCCGGTGACCGCGGACGCGGCGACCTGCCCCTGCGCATCGGCCAGGGTGATGACGGCGCCGGGCACGGGATCGCCCGATCCCGCGGTCCGCGCGGTGCCGGCCAGCGTGCCCGAGCCGGCCTGCAGGACGACGTCGTGCCGTACCGGGTCGCCGTTCACCGCGACCAGCTCGGCGGCCGGCTGGCGGCCGGGCGCGGCCACGATGACCAGGTACGTTCCCCCCGCGGAGAGAGCGATGCGGAAGGTCCCGGACGGCGCCGTCCGGGTCGTGCCGGCCTGGCGGCCGGTACCCGCCTCGGCCACCGTAACCGCCGCCCCTTCGGCCGGGCGCCCGTCGGGCCGCCGGACCGTGCCGGCCAGCGACGCACCGCGTTCCGCGTCCATGTCCTCTCCTTCCGGGTTCACGGCCGCTGGCCGATCCTGAGCACGACCGCGGCATCCGCGCCGGCTTGGGCGTGCAGCGTCACCGTCTGCGACCGCAGGGCCGCCGCGACCACCACGTAGTGACCGGGGCCGGGAACCGGCAGCCGGTAGCCGCCGTCCGCTTCGGTGACGGCGGACCCGGCGACCGCGTTCGCGGCGTCCAGTGCGGTTACGGCGGCGCCCGCCGCGGGCGCGCCGTCCGGCCCGGTCACCACGCCCGTGATAACCGTTTCCGCCTCCGCCGCCTCCGCCGCCGCCGCCTCCGCCGCTTCCGGCGGCTCCCGGGTGACGGCGGGCGCCCCGGTCGCCGACGCGGGCTCGCCCCCGGTCCGTTCGGACGTCCGCTTGCCGGTGAGAACTGAGGCGGCGGCGGCGATCACGCTGGCGGCGACCGCGAACCAGAACGCGACCACCAGGCCGTCGTGGAAGGGCTGGGTGACCAGCTGCGGGAAGAAGCGGGGCCCGGTCAGCACGGTCACGTTCGGGGCCGGCAGGTGCCCGGTCAGCGGGCCGAGCAGCGACCGCACCGGGTTGTAGCCGAGGAACGCGGCGAACAGCACGCCCAGGGCGGGCAGCCGGGAGACGGCGGCCGCGGCCGCCGGCGGCACCGCCTGGCGGGTCAGCCCGCCGTACAGGGCCGACGGCAGGGAGTGGTCCAGGCCCGCCGCGATCAGCGCGAAGAAGATACCGATGGACAGCCCGCCGGCCGCGGCCGCGATGGCGGCGGTCATCCCCGCGCCCGCGCCGCGCTGGTCCGCCGGCACGCTGCTCATGATCTCGGCGCGGTTGGGCGAGATGAACGCCCCCGATCCCGCCCCGTACAGCAGCAGCGGCAGCGCGAACTCCCAGTAGCTGAAGTTGGCCGGGATAACCATCAGCAGCCCGAAGGCCAGCGCGGTCAGCAGCGGGCCGCCGACGGTGCACGCCCGGGTACCGACCCGGTCGGAGATGATGCCCGCCAGCGGTGCCGAGAGCAGGAACCCGGCGATCAGCGGCAGCAGGCAGATGCCGGCCCGCAACGGGGTCTGGCTGAAGCTGTACCCGTGCTGCGGCAGCCAGCTGCCCTGCAGCCAGATGATCAGGGTGAACTGCAGCCCGCCGCGGGTGAGCGCGGTGAGCAGGCTGGCGATACTGCCGAAGGCGAACCTGCGGCTGCGGAACAGGCTGAGCCGGAACAGCGGCTCGGGGACGCGTCGCTCGATCACTACGAAGACGGCCAGGACAACGGCGCCGCCGATGAGGCCGGCCAGCACCCACGGGCTGGTCCAGCCGGTGGGGTGCCCTCCGTAGGGCTGGATGCCGCAGGTGAGCGCGACCAGCACCGCGATCAGGCCGACGGCGAAGGCGGTGTTGCCCCACCAGTCGATCTTCACCGGGCGCCGGGCACTGGTCTCCCGCAGCATCAGGCAGGCCCAGACCGTGCCGATCACCCCGGCCGCGGCCGGGACGACGAAGACCAGGCGCCAGTTGTGCGGCGCGAGCAGGCCGCCGAGCGGCAGGCCGATAAACGACCCGGCGACGGCCGCGATCGAGTTGACGCCGATAGCGGTGCCGCGCTGGCTGGCCGGAAAGACGTCGGCCAGGATGGCGGTCGAGTTCGCCAGCAGGAAGGCGCCGCCGATGCCCTGCCCGATCCGCCCGCCGATCAGCCACCGGGCGGCATCGGTGCCGGTCATCCAGGTGACCGACAGCAGGATCGAGCAGACGGTGAAGCAGGCGAAGCCGAGGGTGTACATCCGGACCCGGCCGAACCGGCCGCCGAGCCGGCCGAACGTCACCACCAGCACGGCGGTGACGGCCAGGAAGCCCGTCATCATCCACAGCAGGTAGCCGGCGTTCCCGGGCTGCAGCGGGTTCACCTGGATGCCGTCGAAGATGTCCGGCAGCGCGCTGAGGACGATGGAGGAGCTCATCGCGGCCAGCAGCATCCCGAGCGTCGTACTGGACAGGGCGATCCACTGGTAGCGATCGGAAAAATGCCCGGCGGCGGCCGCTTCGGGGCGTGCGGGAGCCAGGAGCTGGGAGGTTGTCAATGGGATCCCCGGGTCAGTGCACGCGGATAGTTGGTTACTACAAAGTAACTCTATGATACTGACGACGGAGCAGCCTCACACGGCACTTGACTGACTCTGAAGGTGAAGTCGGGCCGCCGGTGTTTGC
>DASWUW010000079.1:0-4607 GCA_036406335.1 Trebonia sp. | reverse complement strand
GACGCGTCGCCCCGCTCATCGCCGCCTGCCTGCGCTGGCGCGGCGTCGAGCGGGTGTACGGGCTGTGCGGCGGCCACGTCCAGCCCATCTGGGACGAGGTCGCCCAGCTCGGCATCGCCGTCGTCGACGTCCGGCACGAGTCCGCCGCGCTCTACATGGCCCACGCCGAGGCCGAGCTCACCGGCCGCCCGGGCGTGGCCCTGGTGACCGCGGGCCCGGGCTGACCAACGCCGTCACCGGCATCGCCAACGCAGCGGTCTCCCGCGTGCCGCTGCTGCTGCTGTCCGGCCGGCCGCCCCGCCCCCAGACCGGACGCGGCGCGCTGCAGGAACTGCCGCAGCGGGCGATCGTGGCCCCGCTGTGCCGGGCCGCGCTCACCGCGGACCGGGCCCGCGAGGTGCTCCCAACAACCAGCTGCCCTCCTGACCAGGCCCTCACCAAGTGGCAGCAGGCCGAGGAACAGCGCGGACAGTAACTGGCGGCACCCTCCGTCGCCGAGCGGCAACGGGCAGAGGTCAGACCTGGATATGCTCCATTAAGATCGACTTCATCAAGAACCGCAGGAGCGACGATTCCGATGGAAGAAGTGCCGGGGGACCTGCCCTTCCAGGCCGTTGAGCAGCGGCGCACCTTCGAGCAGATCCTGTTCCAGATAGAAGAGGCCATCATCAGCGGCGGGCTCAAGCCCGGAGACCGGCTGCCGCCCGAGCGCGACCTCGCGGCCACCTTCGGCGTCAGCCGGGCGTCGGTACGCGAAGCCCTGCGGGTGCTGGAGATGTTCGGCGTCATCGTGGCCCGCCGGGGGACCGGGCCGGACGCCGGGTCGATCGTCGCCGCCAGCGCCCAGAACGGGCTCGAGAGCGCACTGCGGCTGCACGTCGGGCTGCTGCGGATTCCCACCCGGGACATGGTCGAAGTCCGGGCGGTGCTCGAGCAGCAGGCGGCCCGGCGGGCGGCCGAGCGGGGGGACGCGAAGATGACCGCCCGGCTGCACCAGATCGTCGGCGGAATGCGCGCCGCGACCGGCATCGACGAGTTCAACGAGTTCGATACCGAGTTCCACGTGGAGATCGCCCGGGTCTCCGGCAACGCGCTCCTCCCGGTGCTGATGGAGGCGCTGCGCGGCACGATGCGGCGGGCGATGCTGGAGGGTTTCGAGCGGCTGGCGGACTGGCGGACCGAGCGGGATCATCTCGTCGGCGAGCACGAGCGGATGATCGCCTTCATCGAGTCCGGCGACGCGGAGGCGGCCGGCGCCGCCGTGCAGGGGCACGTGGTGCGGTTCTACCGGCACGTCATGGAGCCTCAGGCGGCGGCCGAGTCCCCGTCGGTATGATGGACAAAATGACCATTAAGGCAAAGTCCTTGCGGGAACAGCAGCGTGCCTACACCCGTCAGCGCCTGATGGAGGCGGCGGGCCAGGTGTTCGCGGCCCGCGGCTACCCGGATGCCACGGTGGACGAGATTGCGAGCGAGGCCGGGGCCAGCCGGGCGACCTTCTACCTGCACTTCAAGAGCAAGACCGAGCTGGTTTCCGCGCTGGTGGAGGAATCCACCCCGTTTGGCGTAGAACGTTACCGGCTGCTGGACGAACTGCTGGGCCGCGGCGGCCCGTCACTGCGGACGAGCCTGTGCGAGTGGCTGGCCGAGTGGCTCGGCATCTGGCGGGAATCGGCTGACTCGAGCCACGCGCTCTTGCAGGCGGCCACGCTGGAGCCGGAGGTGGAGGAGCAGCGGGTGCGCAATTCCGAGGCGCTGGTCGATGCCCTGGCGAATTACTTCGCCCGGCTCCCGGAGGGGGTCCGCGGGCCGACCCGGGACCGGCTGCTCGTCCTCGAGGTCATGACCCAGCGGATCCTCTCCCTGGCCAGCATGTCGCGGCTGCCGATAGACGATAAGCACGTACTTACCATTTTGACCGATATGTGGATGCGGGTCCTGGTCGGCGGCCCGGCCCCCGCCTAGAAGACCGGCCGTTCGGTGTAACGCCCGAAGACCGTCTCCAGCGCCCGGACGATCTCGCCCATCGACACGTCCGCCTCGACCGCGGCGATCGTGGCCGGCATGAGGTTCTCGTCCGGCAGGGCGGCCACCCGCCGCAGCTCGGCCAGGGCCGCCTGCACGACCGCCTGGTCGCGCGACTCCTTGACTTCCTTGAGCCGGCTGATCTTCCGCCGCTCGCTGTCCGGGTCGAGCCGGTGGACCTCGATCTGCTGCTCCTCGGCGGCGTCGACGAACTTGTTGACGCCGATCACGGTGCGGTCGCCGCTCGCCTTGCGCTGGGCGAACTCGTAGGCGAAGTCCGCGATCTCCTTCTGGAAGTAGTTGGAGTCGATGCACTCCAGCGTCCCGCCCAGCTCGTCGATGGTGTCCAGGTAGCGGCGGATGCCCGCCTCCAGGTCAGCGGTCAGCCGCTCGACGTAGTAGGAGCCGCCGAGCGGGTCGATAACCTGGGTCACGCTGGTTTCCTCGGCGATGATCTGCTGGGTCCGCAGCGCCAGCTTCATCGCGAACTCGGACGGGATCGTGTAGGCCTCGTCCAGGCCGTTGGTGTGCAGCGACTGGGTGCCGCCGAGCACCGCGGCCAGCGCCTGGACCGCCGTCCGGACGATGTTGATGTAGGGCTGCGGCTTGGTCAGCGTCGCCGCCGCCGTCTGGGTATGGAACCGCATCCGCATCGAATCGGGGTTGGCCGCGCCGAACTCCTCCTTCATCATCCGGGCGTAGTAACGCCGGGCCGCGCGGAACTTCGCGATCTCCTCGAAGAAGTCCGCCTGGCAGACGAAGAAGAACGACAGCCGGGGCGCGAACGTGTCGACGTCCATCCCGGTCGCGACGACCCGGCGGACGTACTCCCGCGCGGCGGCCATGGTGAACGCGATCTCCTGCAGCGCGCTCGAGCCGGCCTCGGAGGTGTGGTAACCGCTGATGTTGATCGGGTTGTAGCGCGCCATCCGGGTCGCGGTGTAGGTAATGGTGTCCCGCACGATGCGCATGCTCGGCTCGGGCGGGTAGATCCACTCCTTCTGCGCGATGTACTCCTTGAGGATGTCGTTCTGGATCGTGCCCGACAGCTTGTCCAGGTCGTAGCCGCGGCGCCGGGCGACCGCGATGTACATCGCGAGCAGGATGAAGGCAGACGGGTTGATCGTCATGGAGACGCTGATCTCCTCGAGGTTGATGCCCTCGAAGAGCCGGTCCATGTCCTCCAGCACGTCCACCGCCACGCCCTCGCGGCCGACCTCGCCCAGGCTCATCGGGTCATCGGAGTCGTACCCCATCAGCGTGGGCATGTCGAAGTCGACCGACAGGCCGGTCTGCCCCTGGGCGATCAGGTACTGGAAGCGCCGGTTGGTCTCCGCGGGGGTGCCGAAGCCCGCGATCTGCCGCATCGTCCACGTCCGGCCCCGGTACATGGTCGGGTACGGACCCCGGGTGAACGGGTACTGGCCGGGCAGCCCGATCTCCTCGAACGGGATGTCGGCGATGTCGGCCGGGGTGTACACCCGCTGCACCGGCGCCCCGGAACCGGAGAAGTACTCTTCCCTGCTCTCCGGCCGCTTGGCCAGGAACGCGGCCAGCTCGTTCTCTTCCCAGGCGCGCACCAGCGCCTCGACCCGGCTCTGCTCCGGCGCCGCCGGCCGGCCGGCTGCGGTGTCATCCATCACTGCGCTCCCTGGTTTCGGTTAGCCTGGCCGCCGCGGTGTGCGGGTCGATCTTGCGCGCGGCGACATCGCGCACCAGCGCGCCGAACGGGCCGGCCGCCGCCGGGTCGCCCAGCCGCTGCAGGATCATCTCCTTCGCGATCGACCGGATCCGCTCCGCGGCGGTGCGGAGCAGCCGCCGGTCGAGCTCGCCGCTCTCGCCCAGCCAGGCCTGGTGCCGGGCGAGCTCGTCGGCCAGCTCGGAGATACCGGTTCCGTTCAGTGCGATGGTCTCGAGGACGGGCACCGGCCACTGGCCGGGCTGGCGCGGGCCCCCCAGCCGCAGCATGGCGCGCAGCTCGACCGTGGTGCGGTGGGCGTCCTTGCGGTCGGCCTTGTTGACCACGTGCAGGTCCGCCACCTCGAGCAGGCCGGCCTTCATGGCCTGGACGTCGTCGCCCAGGCCGGGCACCGAGACCACCACCACCGTGTGCGCGAGCCGCATGATGTCGACCTCGTCCTGGCCGACGCCGACCGTCTCCACGATGACGGTTTCCCAGCCCGCCGAGTCCAGCAGGGCGACGATGTCGGCGGCCGCCCGGGACAGGCCGCCGAGCGCGCCGCGGGCCGATACCGACCGCACGTACACGCCCTCGTCGGCGCTGTGCTCGGTCATCCGCAGCCGGTCACCGAGGATCGCGCCGCCGGTCAGCGCGCTGGACGGGTCGACCGCGACCACCGCCACCCGCATCCCGCGCTGCCGCAGCTCACGCAGCAGGGCGCTGGTGAGCGAGCTCTTCCCGCTGCCGGGGGGGCCGGTGATGCCGACCACCCGGGCCCGGCCGCCGCTGGTGTAGATGTCGTGCAGGAGGGTCCCGAGGTCCCGGCGGCGCGACTCCACCGCCGAGACGAGCTGGCTCAGCGCGACGACATCACCGTTCTGGGCCTTGCGGAGCTCCCGGG
>DASWUW010000078.1:0-10528 GCA_036406335.1 Trebonia sp. | reverse complement strand
GCCGCCAGGACGGCGATCGCCACGGCCCCGCCCCGGCGGTGCCGGCGCGGGCTTGAAGTGATCGGTGTGATCATGTCAGTGCCTCGTTTCTAACGGACACCCCTTAGACGGCCGCAGGCCCGCCTCTGGTTTCACGTTCCCCGAGTTTTACCGTATTCGGCGGCCGGAATGATGTGAACGCTGCGTTACGCCGCTTCAGTTTCCTCACCGCAGCCGTCAGACTGGATGCGTGTATGACTATGACCTGGTTGTGATCGGTTCAGGCCCGGGCGGGCAGCGAGCGGCGATCGCGGCCGCCAAGCTAGAGCGCCGGGTGGCCGTGATAGAGCGCCCGCAGATGATGGGCGGGGTGTGCGTCAACACGGGCACGATCCCGTCCAAGACGCTGCGCGAGGCCATCCTCTACCTCACCGGGGCGGGCCAGCGGGAGATCTACGGCCAGTCGTACCGGGTCAAGGACGACATCACCGTGGCCGACCTCACCGCGCGGATCACGCACGTGGTCAGCCGGGAGAACGACACCGTGCGCAGCCAGCTCACCCGCAACCGGGTCACGATCATCAGCGGCACCGGTTACTTCGTCGGCCCGCACTCGATCGAGGTCGACGACCTGAGCGGCCGGACCAGCAAGGTCACCGCGGACAAGATCGTCATCGCCACCGGCACCAAGCCCGCGCGGCCCGCCAGCGTCGCCTTCGACGACAAGACGATCATCGACTCCGACGGCATCATCCACCTGGGGAAGGTTCCCCGCTCGATGGTGGTCGTCGGTGCGGGGGTGATCGGCATGGAGTACGCGTCCATGTTCGCCGCCCTCGGCTGCAAGGTCACCGTGGTGGAGAAGCGGGACCGGATGCTCGAGTTCTGCGACGAGGAAGTCGTCGAGGCGCTCAAGTACCACCTGCGGGATCTCGCCGTGACGTTCCGCTTCGGCGAGACGGTCGCCGCGGTGGAGTCGCATCCCGACGGCGCGATCACCGTCCTGCGCAGCGGCAAGAAGATCCCGGCCGACACCGTGCTGTACTCGGCGGGCCGCCAGGGCACGACCGACGGCCTCAACCTGCCCGCCGCCGGGCTGGCCGCCGACGAGCGCGGCCGGATCACCGTCGATGAGTTCTACCGGACCAAGGTGGAGCACGTCTACGCGGTCGGCGACGTCATCGGGTTCCCGGCGCTGGCCGCCACCAGCATGGAGCAGGGCCGGGCGGCCGCGCTGCACGCGTTTGGCGAGACCGTGCACAGCAACGAGATCCCGCAGCCGATCGGCATCTACTCCATCCCGGAGATCAGCTTTGTCGGCAAGACCGAGTTCGAGCTCACCGAGGCCTGCGTGCCCTTCGAGGTCGGCGTGTCGCGCTACCGCGAACTCGCCCGCGGCCAGATCGTCGGCGACTCCTACGGCGTGCTCAAGCTGCTGGTCTCCCCGGTGGACCGCAAGCTCCTGGGCGTGCACGTTTTCGGTACCGGGGCCACCGAGATCATTCACATCGGCCAGGCCGTGATGGGCTGCGGCGGCACGGTCGACTACCTGGTCGACGCGGTATTCAACTACCCCACCCTGGCCGAGTCCTACAAGGTCGCCGCGCTCGACGCGACCAACAAGATGCGGGCCGTCACCCGGCTGTCCGGCTGAGCGCCGCCGGCGCGGGACTGCCCCGCTCCCGAACGAGAGGCGGCTGACCCGGCCGGCTGACGGCGGATACCGGGCAACGTGAGCAGAGTGACAGTTAATGAGTCTGTTCGCCGGAATACCGCGTATGGCAGACTAGTTAGCGTAAGCAAGCGTGCTCCGGGGTCGGTGGAAATCCGAGCCGGCGGTTATAGTCCGCGACCCGGCCGCAACTGCGGCTGGCTGATCCGGTGAAATTCCGGGACCGACGGTTAAAGTCCGGATGGGAGGCAGCACGCGCGCGGCCGGCCGTCGCCGTCCGTGCCTGGCGGCGTAGCGTCGCGCGGGCACGGCGAGAGGGCCGGGCAATCGCGTCCCCCGGAGCCGGACCGGAGGAGGACGCGAATGTTCACCGGCATCATCGAGGACCTCGGTGAGGTCCAGGCGGTGGAGCATCTCGGCGATTTCGCCCGTATTCATGTCCGCAGCACCGTGGTGACCGCGGATGCCCGCGTAGGCGACTCCATCTGCGTTAACGGTGTCTGCCTGACGGTGACCGGTCTCCTCGGGGCCAGCCGGGACGACGGAGCCCCGCCGGCCGGGGGGGTGCCTGGTACCCGGTCCGAGGCCCCGGCCGGGTTCACCGCCGACATCATGGGGGAGACCCTCCGGCATTCCAGCCTCAAGTCCGCTGCTCCCGGCGCCCGGGTCAACCTGGAACGCTCGGTCCGCCTGCAGGACCGGCTGGGCGGCCATCTGGTCCAGGGACATACCGACGGTACCGCCACCGTCGTCCGCCGCGACCCGCAGGAGCACTGGGAGGTCGTCCGCATCAGCCTGCCCGTCGGCCTGGCCCGGTACGTGGTGCACAAGGGCTCGGTCGCCGTCGACGGCGTCAGCCTCACGGTGTCCGCGGTTGACCGCGACTGGTTCGAGGTCAGCCTCATCCCCGAGACCCTCAAGCGCACCACCCTCGGCCTGAAGCAGCCCGGCGACGAGGTCAACCTCGAGGCCGACCCGATCGCCAAGTACGTGGAGAAGCTGACGGAAGGCGCCCGGTGAGCGCCCCGGAAATTCCGGCGGCACCGCCCGCCTTCACCTCGCCGACGACCCGCACGACGCCGATGACCCGTACGACGCAAAATGGGCTGATCATGCAGACAAAGCAAGAGCTGTCCGGCGCTATCCCGCTGGACGAGGTCGCCCGGGCGATCAAGGACATCGCCGACGGCCGCCCGGTAGTGGTGGTCGACGACGCCGACCGGGAGAACGAGGGCGACATCATCCTCGCCGCGGCCAAGGCCACGCCCGCGCTGCTCGCCTTCATGGTCCGCTACACCAGCGGCGTCATCTGCGCGCCGATGCCCGGTGCGGACCTGGACCGGCTGCAGCTGCCGCTGATGACCACCCAGAACACCGAGCGCATGCGCACCGCCTTCACCGTCACCGTCGACGCGGCCCACGACGTCACGACCGGCATCTCCGCGGCTGACCGCACCACTACGCTCCTCAAGCTCACCGATCCCTCGGCCACGGCCGGCGACTTCGTCAAGCCGGGCCACATCTTTCCGCTGCGCTACCGCGACGGCGGCGTGCTGGCCCGCCCCGGTCACACCGAGGCCGCGGTCGACCTGACCGTGCTCGCCGGGCTCCCGCCGGTCGGGGTGCTGGCCGAGGTCGTCAACGACGACGGCACGATGATGCGCCTGCCCGCGCTGCGCGAGTTCGCCGACTCCCACGGCCTCGCGCTGATCTCCATCGAGCAGCTCATCGAGCACCGCCGCCGCACCGAGCGCCTGGTCACCCGGGTAGCCGAGACGGTCATCCCCAACGCCTACGGCGAGTGGCGCGCCTACGGCTACCGGTCCGACATCGACGGTACCGAGCACCTCGCCCTCGCACTGGGCGAGATCGGCGAGAAGGGAGAGCAGCCGGAGGCCGGCGAGGGCGTGCTCACCCGGGTGCACTCCGAGTGCCTGACCGGCGACGTGTTCGGCTCGCAGCGCTGCGACTGCGGCGCCCAGCTGGATACGGCCATGGCCAAGATCGCCGAGCGCGGCCGGGGCGTCGTGCTCTACCTCCGGGGCCACGAGGGCCGCGGCATCGGCCTGCTGTCCAAGCTGCAGGCTTACCACCTGCAGGACGCCGGCGAGGACACCGTGGACGCGAACCTCAAGCTCGGCCTGCCGGTGGATGCCCGGGAGTACTCGGTGGCGGCGCAGCTCCTCGACGACCTGGGCGTCCGCTCGGTCCAGCTGCTCACCAACAACCCGGACAAGGTCGACTCGCTGGCGGCGCACGGCTTCGGCGTGACCCGGATTCCGCTGCCCACGGTCACCACCCCGCAAAACCTGCGTTACCTCACCACCAAGCGTGACCGCCTCGGACACCAGCTGGAGACCCTGGCCGAGGACGCCTTCACCCCCGCGCCGCTTACCTAGGCCGAAACCCGCGACCCCGAACCGATGAAGGGACCGACGAAGTGAGCGGAGAGGGACGCCCGCAGCTGGGAACCGTCGACGGAGGCGAGCTGGCGCTCGCGATCGCGGCTACCCGCTGGCATGCCGATATCACCGACATGCTGGTGGAGCGGGCCACGGCCGCGGCCAGGGCCTGCGGAGTCACCGAGCTGCTGGTGGTCCGGGTGGCCGGCGCGGCCGAGCTCCCCGTGGTGGCCCAGGAACTGGCCCGGCGGTACGACGCCGTGGCCTGCCTGGGCGCGGTGATCCGGGGCGGGACCCCGCACTTCGAGTACATCTGCGACTCGGTCACGGCCGGCCTGACCCGGGTGGCGCTTGACCGCGGCACCCCGGTCGGTAACGGCGTGCTAACGTGTAACACCGTGGAGGAGGCCCGGATGCGCTGCGGGCTCCCGGACAGCAGCGAGGACAAGGGATGGGAGGCAGTCGTGGCCGCTCTTGATACCGCCCTTCTGCTGCGCGCCATCCGCTGCGGGGACCTTCCGAAAAGCGAGAACCCGCGACATTAGCAGCGTCGCCTGATCCCGAGTTTTACCGCTTGCCGTTAAGCTGGCGCGCGCCCGCGGGCGCCACGCAGGCCGGGATTTCGCGGCGCTTCGCCGTGTCGGGAACCACTCCTCGTTCGGGATGAAAAGGACTTTTCTCATGCTTTCCCTGGTACTCCCCAAGGGTTCACTCGAAAAAGCCACCCTCGACCTCTTCGACGCCGCCGACCTGACCGTGCGGCGGGCGTCGGAGCGCGATTACCACGCCACGATCGACGACCCGCGGATCGACCGGGTGCGCTTCCTGCGCCCCCAGGAGATCCCCTCCTACCTGGAGCGCGGCCTGTTCGACATCGGGATCACCGGACGCGACTGGATCACCGAGACACAGGCCGACGTCGTCTCGCTGGGCGAGCTGCAGTACTCCAAGGCGACCTCCAACCCGGTGCGCGTGGTGCTCGCCGTGCCGGACAGCGCCCCCTGGCAGTCGGTCGCCGACCTGCCCGAGGGAATCAGGATCTCGACCGAGTTCCCGTCGCTGACCGAGCGGTTCCTGGCCGCGAACGGGGTCAAGGCGATGATCGTGCCGTCCTACGGGGCGACCGAGGCCAAGGTTCCCGACATCGTGGACGCGATCGTGGACCTGACCGAGACCGGCTCGTCGCTGCGCAAGAACGGCCTCCGCATCCTGGACACGCTGCTGACCAGCTACACCGAGCTGGTTGCCTGCGGGACGGCCTACGCCGACCCGGACAAGCGGGCCGCCATGGAGGACATCGCGCTGCTGCTGGGCGGCGCCATCAAGGCCCGCGGCCAGGTGCTGCTCAAGCTCAACGTGCCGGCTGACAAGCTCGCCGCCGTGACCGCGATGCTGCCGGCGATGTCCTCCCCGACGGTGACCGCGCTCGCCAACACCGGGATGAACGCGGTGGAGACGGTGGTGCCCAAGCGCGGCGTCAACACGCTGATCCCCGCGCTCAAGGCGGCGGGCGCCCACGACATCCTGGAAATCCCGATTTCCAAGATCGTGGAGTAACCGCAGGTACCGCCGTCGCCGCGGTGCGCCGCCGCGCTGACCGTCCGCCTGGTGGCGGCAGGGCATATCCGCGGACGTTAGCGGGTTCAGTTAAGCAGTTACTAAACCGGACGTAGCCCGGTCGGCCCGCCTGACGTAGCGTGGCAGCACAGAAGAGACTTCGAGGTGAGGCTGTGCGTGACATCCTGAACACGATCACCAAGTGGTGGGACGCGGACGAGACGTTCGGCCTGGCCACGGTGGTCGGCACCTTCCGGAGCGCGCCGCGTGACCCCGGGGCGGCGCTCGCGGTGGAGGACGAGGGCGAGGTGATCGGCTCCGTCTCCGGCGGCTGCGTCGAAGGCGCGGTCTACGAGCTGGCCCGGGAGGTCACCGCCAGCGGCCAGCCGGTGCTGCAGCGGTACGGCGTCAGCGACGACGACGCCTTCGCGGTGGGACTGACCTGCGGCGGTATCCTGGACATTTTTGTCGAGCCGGTGAGCCGGGCGACGTTCCCCGAGCTAGGCGGCATCCAGCAGGCCGTCGAGCGGGGCGAGCCGGTCGCGGTGGCCACGGTGATCTCCGGCCCCGGCCAGACCGGCGCGCGCCGGGTCATCTGGGGCGATCCCGCGCATCAGTCGAGCGGGAGCCTCGGCGCCGGGGACATGCTCGACAATGCGGCCGACGACGACGTGCGCGGCATGCTGGCCCAGGGACTGACCGGCATCCGCCGTTACGGCGAGCACGGCGAGCGGCTCGGGGACGAGCTCGCGGTGTTCGTGAACTCGTTCGCGCCCCCGCCGCGGATGCTCGTGTTCGGCGCGATCGACTTCGCCGCGGCCGTAGCCCGGGTGGGCAAGTTCCTCGGCTATCACGTGACCGTCTGCGACGCGCGGCCCGTCTTCGCGACCAAGTCCCGTTTTCCCGACGCCGACCAGGTGGTGGTCGACTGGCCGCACCGGTTCCTGGCCCGGGCCGAGGTGGACGCCCGCACGGTGATCTGCGTGCTCACCCACGACCCGAAGTTCGACGTGCCCGTCCTCGAGGTCGCCCTGCGTACCCCGGCGGCCTACATCGGCGCCATGGGCTCGCGCCGCACCCACGAGGACCGGCTGAAGCGGTTGCGGGACGCCGGCCTGACCGACCCCGAGCTGGCCCGGCTGCGTTCCCCGATCGGCCTTGACCTGGGGGCCCGCACCCCGGAGGAGACCGCGGTGTCCATCGCGGCCGAGCTCATCCAGCTCCGCTGGGGCGGTACCGGCGGTGCGCTGACCGACACCGAGGGCCGCATCCACCGGGACGAGCGGGTAACCGCCTGACGAGGCCTTTCAAGCCCCGGTAGCCAGCTGAGCGCGCAGTCGGTGGTGACGTGGTCGCGGGCGGCCGTCGCCTTCAACTACCGTGGGGCCGTGGGGACACGGATCGCGGGAATTCTGCTAGCGGCGGGGGACGGCACCCGGCTGGGCCAGCCGAAGGCGACGGTCGAGCTGGGCGGGCTGACCCTGGCCGAGCGCGGTGTCGCCCTGCTCCGGGACGGCGGAACCGGCCCGGTCCTGGTGGTCACGGGCGCGGTACCGGTCGAGCTGACGGGGACGGTATCCGTGCACAACCCGGACTGGGAGTCGGGGATGGGTTCCTCGCTCGCCGCGGGGCTGCGCGCCCTCACGGCCAGCAGGCTGGCCGACGACGTGACCGCCGTGGTGATCGCGCTGGCCGATCAGCCGCTGATCGGGGCGGCGGCGGTCCGCAGGCTGATCGCCGCCCACGCTGGAGGAGCCGCGGTGGCGGTGGCCGCCTACCAGGGCAAGCCGCGTAATCCGGTGCTTGTCGCCCGCCCTCACTGGGGGGCCGTCCTGGATCTGGCGGGCGGAGACACCGGGGCCCGTCCCTTCCTGCGGGCGCACCCCGGCCTGGTGACGCTGGTCGAGTGCGCGGACGTCGGCCGGCCCGACGACATCGACACACCGGAGGACCTGGCGCGCGTCAGAGACGAGCTGCTCTCCTCCTGAGCGCCCGCTCTACCCGGTGAATGCCTTGATCCCCCAGCGCACGGTGACCGATTCCCGGGGCTGGAGGACGATCAGGTCGTCGCCGCTCGCGAACGCGTTCGGCGGGCAGGTCATCGGTTCGACGGCGACCGCCGCGCGGCGGCGCTCGGGCTCGAGCGAGTCACTGGTGAAGACCTGGAGCCAGGGGTTGGCCGAGTCCATCCACATGGCGGTGGTCAGCCCGTCGCCGGACAGCCGGACCCAGGCCAGGTCGTCCGGTCCCCGCCGCAGGCCGGTGAACGCGGTGTCCAGCTGCACGTCGGCCAGCTTGCGGGCCGTCCGCAGGTCAAAGTCGGTCCCGGTCACATCCTGGGCCGGGCCGGCCGGGATGAGCCGGTCGCCGACCGGCAGCCAGCGGTCGGCGGGCAGCTCGAGCTGGTACTCGTCGATCGTCGGCGCGCCGGCGCTCAGGTACGGGTGCGCGCCGGCCCCCCAGGGAGCGGGGCGGCTGCCCTTGTTGGTCGCGGTCACGGTGACGTGCAGTCCCGACTCTGCGTCGAGCCGGTAGCTGGCATCCGTCTGCACGGCAAACGGGTAGCCCTGCTGCCCGTGCGGCACGCAGCGCAGTATCACCTCGGCGCGGTCGTGTTCGACCTTGGTCCACGGTGCCCACCGGGTGAGGCCGTGAATCGCGTTGCCCTTGGCAGGCTCGGACAGGGCCAGGTGGTAGTCGTTGCCCTCGAAGACGTAGCGGCCGCCGTCGACGCGGTTCGGCCACGGGGTCAGCAGCTGGCCGGCGCTGTGCGGCGGGAGCTCGTCGGCGTCGTAGCCGGTCGCCAGGACGGTATCGCCGAAGCTGAGACCGCGCAGTCCGGCGCCGAGCTCGGTCACGGTCGCCCGGTAGCGGCCCGCTTCAATCTCGTACTGAGTGCCCGTGAGCGGGATAGTCATGCCGATCAGCATACGGATAGCGGTCGCCGGTCGCACCGGCAGCTTCTCCCGGGCCGGTACCGCGATCGTAAGGAACCCTTAAGGATTCCCCAGTCAATTCTAGACTAGTGTTGAGAATTCGCATTTAAGTGAGGCGTGTGAGTCCGGTATACGTCACATCTGCTTACGCGTAAATTCTCATGAACGCTCGCGCTGCACTTCTGGCATTCTCACTGATGAGCGCGGAGCTGGATACGTACCGTTTCCAAAGAGTGGGCCGACGGGGCTGCTTGGGGAGCGGGGGACCGTCAGCCCCGTCGGCAATTTAAACTGTAGCCGCACTTGACTCGTTAACGGTACTGTTCGGGCGATTCTTCACAACCATGTCTTTGCTTTCCCGGCGAGGCATAACGCCGGCCCGGGCGAAGGACGCAAGCGCAGCCCGGCCTGGCCGCCAGCGCCTTGCCGGGACTCCCGCCCGGCTCTCGGCTAGCGGAGGGTTCGCCGGTCAGAGCTAGCCCCGTCGGGGAGTGAGACGTCCGTTGCGCAGCGACTCGGCTGCCAGCACGCCGAACAGGTAGAAGTACGCGGCTTCTTCTTCCTCAAAGAAGCGCACCTCGTGCCGGGCGTCCTCGGCGCAGCTGAATACCTCGTACCCGCCGTCGGTCTTGAACAGGCACATGGCCCCGGTGACTTCCTCGTCGACCGCGTACGCGGACCGGGGAATGTCGGCCATGTCCACCAGGTCGGCAAAAATCGCGGACATGGCGAGCCGCGGCTTGCGTGCTCCCCGCCGCCCGCGCACCGCTCCGGTCAGCTTGCTGAGCGGGCCGCCTCCGGACAGCCCGGAATGCGCGCCGCCTCCGGTCAGGCCGGAGTATGCCGGAGGGTCGGCTTGCGGAACCGGCGCCGGGGGGGCGGCCGGGCCGGACGGCCCGGCCAGGCCGTCCACGGCAGGCCCGGCGGCCGCCGCTGCCGCAGCAGGCTCCGCCGGCGGCAGCGCCTGCTGCGGTCCGGTTAGTACCGGCGGCGCCGCCTGCTGCGGTCCGGTTAGCACCGGCAGCATCGCCTGCGGTCCGGTCTGCTGCTGCAGGGCCTGCTGCGGCCCGGTCTGCTGCTGCGGCGCCTGCTGCGGGCCAGGCTGCGGGGGCAGGGCCGCCTGCGGCCCAGTTTGCTGCTGCAGGGCCTGCTGCGGCCCGGTCTGCTGGGGGGCGGCCTGCTGTGACGGCGACTGTACGGGCGCCGCCGGCGCGGCGGCCAAGTTCATCGGAAGGGTGGCCGCCGGCATTACCGGGGCAGGCTGGGCCTGCTGAAGCTGGGCCGGCTGTCCCGGCTGGACTTGCTGTCCGGGCTGAGGCTGCGGTCCCGGCTGGACTTGCTGTCCCGGCTGAAGCTGCGGTCCCGGCTGCATCTGCTGGTAGCCGACGGCGAGCTGAGCTGGATACTGCTGCGTCCCGCCCTGGCCGTTGAGCGCTGTCACCGGCGCGCCGCCCGGCTCGGAATGGGCGTAGCCGTTTGGCGGCAGGCCGTTCACCGGGTAGCCGTTGGCCGCCGCTGCGCCCTGCTGCGGGCTGACGGCGGGCTGGAAGTACCAGGTGCCGTTGCCGTTGCCGTCCGGTGCCGGAGAGCCGTGCCACGCGGCCGCGGCGGTCGGCACCGGCAGGCTACCGTTCGGGAACTGCTGCGCCAGCGGCGGCTGAGCTCCAGGAGCACCCGGCGGGTAGCCGTTGGCCGCCTGCGGCCCGGAGTTGACGCTCGGCCCGTGCTGATCTTGTGGTGGTGCGGACAGTCGCTGGCCGACCGCCGCCTGCTGGCTGCCTGAAGGCTGCTGGCCGTTTTGGAACTGCTGGCCTGCCTGGAACTGCTGGCCGCCCTGGAACTGCTGACCGCCTTGATACTGCTGACCGCCTTGATACTGCTGACCACCCTGATACTGCTGGCCGCCCTGATACTGCTGCGCGCCTGGCACCTGCGGGGAACCCGGCGGCTGATAGCCGCCCGGGAACTGCCCGCCCGGGAAC
>DASWUW010000077.1:0-4001 GCA_036406335.1 Trebonia sp. | reverse complement strand
GCACCCCGGAGCCGAGCGGCAGCTCGCCCGCCAGCGACCACACCTCATGCCGCCGGACCAGGGCACCGGAGCCGGCCGCGGAACGCACCAGTTCCCGCAGCAGCAGGGCATTGCCGCCCGTCCGGTGCAGCAGCAGCCGGGTCAGCCGGTCTTCCACGTCGCCGCCGAGCACGCTCTCCAGCAGCGCCTGGACCCCGGCCTGGTCGAACGGCCCGAGCTCGAGCCGGGCACACCGGTCCGCGTGCCACAGCCGCTCGATGTCGACCGGGACCGGCACTCCGGTGCGCAGCGCCGCCACCACCGCGGTGCCTGCCTCGGCGAGCTGCCGGACCTGGGCGGCGGACTCGGCGTCGAGCAGCTGCGCGTCGTCGACGAGCAGCACCGCGGGCTGGCCGGCACGCGGCGGGTCCAGCCCCTGCAGCGGAAACCGGGCCACGGCGGTCACCAGCACCAGCTGCACGCTGCGGCCCTCGGCCGCCAGCCGGCGCCGCAGCTCGCGGAGCACGGTCGTCTTGCCGACCCCCGGTTCGCCGGCCAGCAGGCAGCCAGTCCCCCGGTGCACGGCGGCGGTGATCGCCGCCAGCTCGTCTCTCCGCCCGATCACCCGCCAGTCCATGACAAAACGCTAGTAGACGGTCAGGCGGGGCGGGAACGAATGCCGCCGCTAACTGCCGATAATCGACCGGGCCAGGGCGGTCTTGTCCGCCAGGGTAGTCGGCACGGTGGAATCGATACTGCAGATCGTGTCACCGCTGAGGAAGGTCAACCCGTGGCCGCCCCCGGATCCGACCCAGCTGTAGGCGGCATCGGCGAGCCCCGGAACGGGCTTGACGTCCGACTGCGCCTTCTTCAGCATCTCTCCGAGAGAGGCCGGACCGGTGCCGGGGGAGCGGCATTGAAGGTGACGATCGCGTAAGGGGCCGCCTTAGACCCCTGGTAGAGATAGAGGCACGTGCTCGGATCGTCGCCTTGGACGGTCAGCTTCGAGAGGTGCAGGTTCGACATGACCTCGTCGGCCGACGGGCAGCTTTGGGGTACCCCGGTGAGTTTTCCTGACGCTGGCGGGGCCGCCGGGGTGCTCGCCGCCGCGACAGCGGAGCGGGTCCCGCGGCAGGCTGAGCACTGGACGCCGCGGCCGAGCCCGCGCCGCTGGCACTGGAACTGGAACTGGCGGAGTGGCACCCGGTAAGGGCGGCGGCCGCCGCGGCCAGGACCGACGCCGGGATCAGGATGATGCGGGACACGGGCATAACTGCACCTCGGGGAGGGCCGGGCTCCGCGCCCGGTGCGCGTGCGACTGGCCCCGATTGTGCCGGGCCGGGTCCGGGGCGCACATCCGTAGCGGGATTACGTACCGGACGGACCGCGGGTACGTAGCCTGTCCTCGGCGGAGGCCGGAGGGTGTTCGTCGGAGGCCGGGGGGTGCCCGGCCGGGGGGTGCCCGGCCGGGCCGGGACCGGCGACGCCGGTGGTGACCCAGGGCCGGGCGACGCGGGCGATGTCGGCGTCGGAGGCCTGAGTGAACGCGTCCAGCTGCAGGAAGTGCCGGGCGATGGTGAGCCCCAGGATGCTGCTGACGATCAGCGCCGCCCGCAGGCCGGCATCGTCGCCGTCCAGGGCGCGGCTCAGGTTGGCCGCCCGCTCGTTCAGGAACGCGCTCATCGCGGCGGCCGCCTCGGGGGCGGTGAGCATGGACCGCACCAGCGCCCGGGTTTCCGGGGGCAGCGCCCCGAGCCGGACGTCCAGCACGTCGTGCAGATGAGCCTCGATCTCATCCGGGGCGGCGTCCTCTAGTTCGATGGCGACGGCGAACAAGGCCGCCTTCGATCCGTAGTGCTGCATGACCAGGGACGGGTCGACGTTCGCGCGCTGGGCGATGCGGCGGATGGTGGCCGCCGCCAGGCCCCGCTCCCCGAACTCCGCCCGGGCCGCGTCCAGGATGCGCTGCGCGGTGGCGGCCCGCCTGGCGGCTCTGCTGGTCGGCTCGCTCACAACACTCACTCTACTGCTGTTGAGCGAATGGTGTACGGTTGGCTCAACAAGCGATGAGCGAGGAGCAGCCGTGACCACACCAGCGGGCAAGTCAGTTCTGATCATCGGCGCGTCCCGCGGGCTGGGTTACGCGCTGACGTCGCCGACACGATCGAGGCCCAGGCAGGCCAGGGCGGGCTGCTGGACTACCAGGGCAAGCCCGTCCGCTGGTAGCGCGGACCGCCCGCCCCCGACGGCCAGGAGGCCATCACCGTGAAGATCATCGCCATCGAAGAGCACTGGAACAGCGCCGGCATCCGCGACGCGCTCGGCCGCCTGCCCGACGGGGCCCGCGACGAGAGCACCGTCTTCAATACCCGGGGCGACACCCAGGCCCGGCTGGAGGACACCGGCCCGGGGCGGCTCGCGTCGATGGACGCGGCCGGGATCGACGTCTCCATCCTGTCGGTCGTCACGCCCGCTACCCAGGCCCTGCCCGCCGCCGAGGCGGTCGCGCTGGCCCGGGAAGCCAACGACGAAGCGGCTGACGCCGTCCGCGCGTATCCCGACCGCTTGCGCGCGTTCGCGACCCTGCCGACCAGCGACCCGCAGGCCGCGGCGGCGGAACTTGAGCGCTGCGCGACCCGGCTGGGGCACGTCGGCGCGATGATCCACGGGCGGGCCGGCAGCCGCACCCTGGATGATCCCGGCTACGACGACCTGTTCGCGACCGCGGCCCGGCTGCGGCAGCCGGTCTTCATCCACCCGCAGATCCCGTCCGCCGAACTGCGCGCTGCCGCCTACCGGGGCCTGGATCCGCTGACCGATCTCGGCCTGGCCACCTTCGGCTGGGGCTGGCACCTGGACGCGGGCCTGGCCGCGCTGCGGCTGATCCTGCGGGGCACGTTCGACCGCCACCCCGACCTGCAGCTTGTCCTCGGGCACTGGGGCGAGATGCTGCTGTTCTGGATGGACCGGGCCGACAGCCTCTCCGGGGTCGCCCGGCACCTGGAACGCCGGGTGTCGGACTACATCAGGGCCAATATCCACATCACCAGCAGCGGGATGCTGCAGCAGCGCCTGCTGCGCCACAGCCTCGACTTCACCACCGCCGACCGGGTGCTGTTCTCCACCGACTACCCGTTCCACCAGCCCAGCGTGGCCGACACCGCGCAGTTCTTCGACGCCGTCCCCGATCCGGCGGACCGGGCCCGGATTGCCTCCGGTAACGCGGAAGCCCTGTTCCGGCTGGCCTGATGCCCGGTTCGGAAAGCGCTGACGGCCCGCCCGGGGTTCCCGGGCGGGCCCTCACGCCAGGCCCGGCGACGGCGCTCGGCCGTCAGGCGGCCTTGTGCTCGGTCTCGGTTTCGGTGTGCGGGCCGGTCAGCCGGGGCATGGTCGCCGCGTGGGCCGGCCGGTGCGGATGAGCGTCAGGCTCGACGGCCGGACGCGCCTGGGGCACGTAGCCCTTCGGGGCCGCGTGCTTACCGCTGTACTTGTGCAGCCCGAGCGAACGGAACGGACGGCGGTTGGAAACGGAGAACGCCATGGCACTGCCCCCTTTGACCCCGTTGGTGCAGTGTCCCAATGTCCCCCATCGGTCACTTGCAGCCGGTCCCGTCCCGGTTGCCTGCACGTGTTCTACGATGCCCCAGGGCCACGGGCATAAACACAGGTCGGGCGGTACCGTACCCAAACCGATACACAAGGTCGGCGTTGCGCTGCTGGACAGGCACAGTTCTGTGGTATTGCCCTGTATGTGCGCCTAAATCGTGACAAAACCTGACGTTTAGGTCAGTTGATTCCGCAGGGCGGCGCCCTTGGCCTTGGCCTGCGCCGTCAGCCGGGTCTGGAACTCGCGCATCTGCGCGCGCAGGCCCTCGTCGGCGGTAGCGAGAATGCGGACCGCGAGCAACCCGGCGTTGCGCGCACCGCCCACGGCCACGGTCGCCACCGGGATACCCGCGGGCATCTGCACGATCGACAGCAGCGAGTCCAGGCCGTCCAGGTTTTTCAGCGGGACGGGCACC
>DASWUW010000076.1:0-2832 GCA_036406335.1 Trebonia sp. | reverse complement strand
GCCTACGTCCGCCTGGAGGGCCGCTCCTTCGGCGACACCCCGCTCAGCCTGGAGTACAAGCTCGAGGTGTGGGACTCCCCCAACTCGGCCGGCGTCATCATCGACGCACTGCGGGCCTGCAAGATCGCCATGGACCGCGGCATCGGCGGCCCGGTCACCTCGGCCAGCTCCTACTTCATGAAGTCCCCGCCGGAGCAGTTCGACGACAGCACCTGCCGTGACCTGGTGCAGAAATTCATCGCGGGCGAGGTCGAGCGCTAGCAAGCCCAGCCGGCCGCTCCCGAACGGATCCGGAACGGCGCGCACCGGACCCGGTTTTCACGATGGTGGACTGCCGCCAGCACCCCGGTGCTCCCGGCAGTCCACCATCGTCGTCGTTCAGCCGCCGCACTAGGCTGAAGCCGTGTCCCCAGGCGCCAGAGCGGAAGCTGAGCCGGAGGGCCGGCGTTCCTCCTTCGGGGCCGATCTGCGGGCCGTGCTGGCCCAGCGGGACTTCCGCAAGCTGTTCGCCGCCCGCCTGGTCTCCCAGGCGGGCGACGGCGTGTTCAACGCCGGGTTCGCCGCCTACGCGTTCTTCAGCGCGCAGTCGTTTCCCGACCCGGCCGCCGCGGTCTCCGCGTTCACCGTGCTGTACGTGCCGTACTCGCTGATCGGCCCGTTCGCCGGGGTGTTCATCGACCGCTGGCCGCGGCGGCAGATCATCGTCTACGGCGCGCTGACCCGGGCGGCGATGGTCGCGGTGGCCGGGTTCGTCGTGCTCAGCGGCCAGACCGGAATCCCGCTGTACGTCAGCGCCCTGGCCGTCCTCGGGGTCAACCGGTTCTTCCTGTCGGCCGTGTCCGCGGGCACCCCCCACGTCGTCGAGCCCGGCCAGCTGGTCATGGCCAACGCGGTCGCGCCCACCTGCGGGACGATTGTCGGCCTGGTCGGCGCCGTGGCCGGCCTGGGCGTCCACCTGGTCAGCGGCGGCGGCCTTACGGGCAGCGCCGCGACACTGTGGTTCGCCGGCGGCTGCTACGTCGCGGCCGGCCTGCTCGGTACCCGGCTGGCGAAAGACCTGCTCGGCCCGGGCCAGACCGAAGCGGGTCCGGCCAGCCGCCAGGCCGGGACCAGCGTCACCCGCGAGCTCCGGGACGTACTGACCGGACTTACCGACGGGCTGCGGCAGCTCAACCAGAAGAGAAAGGCCGCCTACGCCCTCGGCGCCGTCGGCGTGCACCGCGCCCTGTACGGCATCCTGTTCGTCCAGGCCCTGCTGCTCTACCGCAACTACTTCTACTCCGGCGGCAACGGGAACCAGGCCCTCGGGAGCGTGACCCTCCTGGTGATCGCGTCGGCGGCCGGCTACGGGCTCGCCGCGATCGTGACCCCGCGGGGGGTCAACCGGGTCTCCCAGGATCAGTGGATCGCACTCTGGCTGCTCGTCGGCGGCGCGGTCACCGTTCTGCTCGGCCCGACCTTTGCCAGGTACCCGTTCCTGGTCCTTGGCTTCGCCCTCGGCCTGGCCGCGCAGTGCGTGAAGATCTGCGTGGACACGACCGTCCAGCAGACGGTGGAGGACGCCTACCTAGGCCGGGTGTTCGCGCTCTACGACATGCTCTTCAACCTCGCCTACGTCATCGGCCCGGCGATCGCCATCCCGTTCCTCCCGGCGACCGGCAAGTCCTACCCGGTGATCATCGTCATCGGCGCGGGCTACGTCGCCGCCGCCGCGGGCTATGCCGGGCTGACGATCAGGAAGCCGAAGGGGGAAGCTCAATCCCTTCCCGCGCGGCCCACGCCAGCAACCCGGCGGTAGCCTGCTCCCGGCCGACCTCTCCCTGCTCCAGACGCAGCTCGAGCAGGTACCTGGAGGCCCGGCCGACCAGCGGCCCCGGCTTGAGCCCGAGCAGCCGCATGACGTCGTTGCCGTCGAGCTCGGGCCGGATCTTGTCTAGCTCCTCTTCCTCGCGCAGCGCTTCGATGCGCAGCTCGAGCGCGTCGTAGGCCGCCGCCAGCCGCGCCGCCTTGCGCGCGTTCCTGGTGGTGCAGTCGGCCCGGGTCAGTGCGTGCAACCGGGTCAGCAGCGGCCCGGCGTCGCGCACGTAACGGCGGACGGCCGAGTCGGTCCACTCCCCGTCGCCGTAGCCGTGGAACCGCAGGTGCAGCTCCACCAGCTTCGACACGTCGACGATGACTTCCTTGGGGAAGCGCAGCTCGATCAGCCGCTTGCGCGCCATCTTGGCCCCGACCATCTCGTGATGGTGGAAGGCCACCTTTCCTCCGGGCAGCAGCGAGCGGGTGGGCGGCTTGCCGATGTCGTGCAGGATCGCCGCGAGCCGCAGCACCAGGTCCGGACCGAGCCCGTAGCGCGGCTCGAGGTCGATTGCCTGCCGCAGCACGGTCAGCGAGTGCGAGTAGACGTCCTTATGCCGGTGGTGTTCGTCGACCTCCATCCGCAGCTCGGACAGCTCGGGCAGCACGACCTCGGCCACGCCGGTCCGCACCAGCAGGTCGATCCCGGTCTCGGGGGCCGTGGTCAGCATCAGCTTGGCGAGCTCGCCGCTGATCCGCTCGGCGGACACGATCGACAGCCGCCGGGCCATCTGGCCCATCGCCTGCTGGACATCCTCGTCCACCGCGAACCCCAGCCGGGCGGTGAACCGCGCCGCCCGCAGGATACGCAGCGGGTCGTCGGAGAAGGAGTCTTCCGGCCGTCCCGGCGTCCGGATGACCCGCTCCTTGAGCGCGGCCAGCCCGCCGAACGGGTCGACCAGCTCGAATGAGGGCAGCCGGGCGGCCATCGCGTTGATGGTGAAGTCGCGCCGCTCGAGGTCCGCCTCCAGCGACGTC
>DASWUW010000075.1:0-2934 GCA_036406335.1 Trebonia sp. | reverse complement strand
CACGATGCTCGGCGTATAGAAGATCACGGCAATTGCCACGGCCAGCACGAGAAACTGCACGAACTTGGTGATCTCTCGTGTGAAGAGGAAAAAGAGCGCCACGATACCTACTATGCCCAGAAATAGCGGGCCGAAAAGACTCTGCAGGTAGTTGACGAGACCCTGGGTGCTGATCGCCGCTTGCGGGACCGCCGCGGCGATGATCGATACAGACATCATCCTTCCCTTCCGTGGACATCAGTGAGCTTGCGCGGGGACCGCGGACCGCGGGGTACGGCACACGACGACGTGAACCTGGTCATGGAGTTCCCATCGGCTGCGTAGACGCACGGATGTCCCTTACATACCATCTTCCGCTTTGCCGGGCCACGACTGACCTGAGGCAAATCGTCGCGCCTCGTCAGCGCGGCCAGCCTTGCGGGTACGGGAGGCATCCGGTCGGCGGCCGACGGCGCGGGGAACCGGCCCGGCACCGCCCGCCCGCAGGCCGGTGCGCGGAGGGAACCGGACGGTGCTGCACCGTACACGGATGACTCCGCACCGCTATCGGGGCTAGCAACGCTGGGCCTACGCACTATCACTCCTCTGCCCGCCTACCTGGCAGTCAGGCACAGCTGGCTCCTGCCGATCCCGTGCTCTATTGTGCGGCATAATCTGACTGCCCGGACCCCAATAGAGCTGAACAAACCGTACCGATCCGTGACTCAGGTCTCCCTCAGTCACATCCGTCACAGACACTGTTCGAGCATCCGCGCTGAAGCTCCCTGCTGACCGTAACTCGCTACATAGTGATACGCAACGACTACCCTCCCGGTTCACCCCATAGCGCAGAAAATTCTTATTGTGGCCGGTTACGGGCACGAAGCGACGTGGACCGTCATCAGGCGCCAATCACTGTGCGTAGTCAGACTACCTGACATGCCCTTTTGCGCCGGAGCTTTAGCCAACGAGGAAACCGGCATTTCCGTCAAAGCGGTCACTGGTCACGATGGTACCTGAGGCAACATGACGCGGTGGCGGCCGGCGGCGGCGGCGACCGGGCCGACTACCCCGCGCTGCGGAGGCAGCTGCCGGGCGAAGTGCGGAGCTCTGCCTGCGGGCAGGCGGCAGCGACCGGCCCTGCCCGCTCGCCGGCCGGGTGAGGGCATCCGCCTGGCGGTATCCGCTGGGAAAGCTACGGACCGCCTGACGCTGACCCGGGTCAGCAGTGGACCGAGGTTTACCGGTCGCTCTTGTAATAGCCAGCATCTAAAGGCCGGCTTATTCGCGAGACCTGGTATTCGCTGCCCGAAACGGCAGCAGCGGGGAAGCGGCGGCGGCTGCGGGTCACCACACTGCGGCGTCTGACGGCGGCCGAACAAGTACCGCGAAGGCGGACATCTAAATGATTACGGTGAGAAACCGACAAATTACTTTCCGACACTGACGGCCAGCCTTGTATGTAACGATGACGGTCGTCGTCGTTACCAGGGGGAGCGAATTGGTCACTGTCCATAATTTTTCTCACGGCCTGATCAATCCGCTGCTGGGCTACATCGTCTCCTGTCTGGGATCGTTCCTCGGGCTGCGCTGCGTGGTCCGGGCCGGTTACCGCGAGGGGCTGGGCCGGGCCCGCTGGCTCGCGGTAGCGGCGACCGCCATCGGCGCGGCCGGTATCTGGGCCATGCACTTCATCGCCATGCTCGGCTTCACTATCAACGACCAGCGCATCACCTACAACGTGGCGACGACGATCTTGTCGCTGGTGATCGTCGTCGCGGTCGTCGGCGTGGGCGTGTTCATCGTCGGCTTCGGCAACGGCGAGCCGCGCCGGCTGGTCGCCGGCGGCCTGATCATCGGCCTCGGGGTCGCTACCATGCACTACCTGGGCATGTCGGCGATGATCATGCCGGACACGATGTCCTACAACAAGCCGCTGTTCGTGCTCTCGGTGGTGATCGCCTTCATCGCGGGCACGGCCGCGCTGTGGATCGCCACCTGGGTCCGCGGCATCGGCGCGACGGTCGGCGCCTCCCTGGTCATGGGGGCCGCGGTCAGCGGCATGCACTACACCGGCATGGCCGCGATGCGGGTCCACCCCGGCGCGATGACCGGCATGTCATCCGGGGTGAGCGCCGCTTCCTTCCTGCTGCCGCTGGTCCTCGGGATCACCCTCGTCACCTTTGTCCTGGCGGTGATGATCAGCTTGTCCCCGTCGCAGGACGAGCTCCGGGAGGACGCGGAGTTCCTGCGCCGGCTGGAATCCCTGCAGCAGCGCGGGAACTGACCCCGGCGCCGGCCGCCGGTCAGGCGATGCGGCCGGCGTAGCGGCGGGTGAAGCCGTCGCTGCGGCCGGCCGTGACGGTCACGTCGTAGTAGCCGTCGGCGTTAACCGGCCAGGTGACCGCCGCGGTCCCGGGCCCGCCCACCGTCACGGTCCGGGTGGTGCCCGCGTAGTCGTTGGGCGTCAGCGTGTAGGTGACCGCGCCGGCGCCGTCGTTGGCCAGCGTGAGCCGGAGGATGCGAGCCCGCCCGGCCGCCAGGGTCGCGGCGACCCGGGGGACCGGCCCGGTGGTGGCGCCCGCGGGAACGATCTCGCCCGCGAACGAGCGGACGAAGCCGTCCGGGCCGTAGACGGAGAAGGCGTAGCCGTGGCCCGCGGTCAGCGCCGCGTTCCACTGGTAGGTCCGGTCCCGGCCGCTGACGACGGTGAACGGGGTCGCCGCGGCGGGCAGGTACCGGTCCGGGAAGACCTGCAGCGAGACGCCGGCCCGGCCCGTACTGGACAGGGTGGCGGTCACCGTGAAGGCAGAGCGGTCGACGGTGACGTCGGCGTGCGGCGTGACCAGGGCCGGCCGGTGCGGCCGGGTGCCGGGCTCCTGGACGGGCAGCGCCTGAGCGCCCTCAGCGGGCGCGGCGACCGCGGGGAAGGCCTTCTCCGCGTCGGACTGGGTG
>DASWUW010000074.1:0-12636 GCA_036406335.1 Trebonia sp. | reverse complement strand
GTCGGGTGCGCGGCGCGCGTCCTGAACGGCTTCGAGCCCCTCACGCTGCTGCGCGACCCCGCGGCCTACGCGGTGGCGGCCGCGGGCATCGTCTCGTTCGTCTTCTACGCCACGGCCCTGGAAGGCGGCAGCGTGACCGTCGCCACCTCGGCCGTCGTGCTCGCCGAGACGCTCCCGCCGGCCGTCGTGGGCGTGCTCTTCCTGGGCGACACCACCCGGCCCGGCCTCACCCCGGTGGCCGCGGCGGGCTTCGCGCTGGCGGTGGCGAGCGCGGTCCTGCTGGCCCGGTTCGGCGAGGCGGACCACGAGCCGGAACCCGGCGCCGGCACCCGGCCCGGCCGTCCCGGGCCCCGGCCGGGCGGGACGCACGCGGCCCCGGGGGGGACGTCCGGCTAGCCGCCGGCCAGCTAGGTTTTGCCTGGCGGCCGTGACTATCAGAGGTTGACCAGGCCAGGGGTCAATGACGTGTTATTCTGGTGGCCCGTGGAGCTGCGGATTTACGCCGCACCATCGTCAACCACGGGAGCCCATCTTGGCCGCTGCTGCCAGTCCGTCCAGGCTAGCCTCACAAAGGCTCACTGAGACCAAGCATCTGTTTGTTACCGGGGGAGTTGCCTCGAGCCTGGGCAAGGGCCTCACCGCGTCCAGCCTCGGCCGCCTGCTCAAGATGCGGGGTCTCCGGGTCAAGATGCAGAAGCTAGACCCTTACCTCAACGTCGATCCCGGCACCATGAACCCGTTCCAGCACGGCGAGGTGTTCGTCACCGACGACGGCACCGAGACCGACCTGGACGTGGGCCACTACGAGCGGTTTCTCGACATCAGGCTGTCGGGCGAGGCCAACGTCACCACCGGGCAGGTCTACTCGAGCGTCATCGCCAAGGAACGGCGGGGGGAGTACCTGGGTGACACCGTCCAGGTCATCCCGCACATCACCAACGAGATCAAGGCCCGCATCCGCGGCCTGGCCGGTCCCGACGTGGACGTGGTCATCACCGAGGTCGGCGGCACGGTGGGCGACATCGAGTCGCTGCCGTTCCTGGAGGCGATCCGCCAGATCCGCCACGAGATCGGCCGCGACCGCTGTTTCTTCATCCACGTCTCCCTGCTGCCGTACATCGGCCCCAGCGGCGAGCTGAAGACCAAGCCGACCCAGCACTCAGTGGCCGCGCTGCGCTCCATCGGCATCCAGCCCGACGCGATCGTGGCCCGCTCCGACCGGCCGATCAGCGACGGCCTCAAGCGCAAGATCAGCCTGATGTGCGACGTGGACGAGGAAGCGGTGGTCTCCACCCCCGACGCCCCCTCTATCTACGACATCCCCAAGGTGCTGCACGGCGAGGGCCTCGACGCGTACGTGGTGCGCAAGCTCCAGCTGCCGTTCCACGACGTCGACTGGTCCGCCTGGGACGACCTGCTGCGGCGGGTGCACCGCCCGGCCCGCTCGGTCACCATCGCGCTGGTGGGCAAGTACGTCGACCTGCCCGACGCCTACCTGTCGCCCGCCGAGGCGCTGAAGGCCGGCGGGTTCGGCAACGACGCCAGGGTGACCATCCGCTGGGTGACCAGCGACGACTGCGAGAACCCGGCCGACGCCGCGGGCCAGCTGGACGACGTGGACGGCATCCTCATCCCCGGCGGGTTCGGGGTGCGCGGCATCGAGGGCAAGATCGGCGCGATCCGCTACGCCCGCGAGCACGACATCCCGGTCCTCGGCCTCTGCCTCGGCCTGCAGTGCATGGTCATCGAGGTCGCCCGCGACCTGGCGGGCATCTCCGGCGCCGACAGCGCGGAGTTCGACCCGCAGACCCCCGACCCGGTGGTCGCCACCATGGCCGACCAGGAGGACGTGGTGGCCGGGGACCGCGACATGGGCGCCACCATGCGCCTGGGCCTGTACCCGGCGAACCTGCGGCCGGGCAGCATCGTCAGCGAGCTCTACGGCGCCGCGGCCCAGGTGGAGGAGCGGCACCGGCACCGCTACGAGGTGAACAACGCCTACCGCGAGCAGCTCGAGCAGGCCGGCCTGGTCTTCTCCGGGCAGTCGCCCGACGGCCGCCTGGTGGAGTTCATCGAGCTGCCCCGCGAGGTGCACCCGTTCTTCGTGGCGACCCAGGCCCACCCCGAGTTCCTGTCCCGCCCGACCCGTCCGCACCCGCTGTTCTCCGGGCTGATCGCGGCCGCGCTGGCCCGCGCCCGGGGTGCCGAGGCCGGCCCCCGCGCGGTGGCGAGCGCCTAGCGGCCCCTAGGCTTCGGACCCATGATCGAGGACCTTCCCCCCGCGAGCTGGCCGGTGGCCAGCTCCGTGGAACAGCTCAAGAGCTGGCTGATCACCGTGCGCACGGACAAGGTTCAGCTGCCCGACCAGGATTACGCCGAACGGACCGTGGTGACTCACGTCGGCGCCGTCGGCATCCTCGCCCTCGACGAGGAGGACCGGGTGCTGATGATCCGCCAGTACCGGCACCCGGTCGCCCGCCAGCTGTGGGAGATCCCGGCCGGGCTGCGCGACGTGTCGGGCGAGGCACTGGCCGACACCGCCCGGCGGGAGCTGGCCGAGGAGACCGGTTACGCCGCCCGCGAGTGGCACGCCCTGGTCGACTCCTACGCCTCGCCCGGGATCACCAGCGAGCGGATCCGGATCTTCCTGGCCCGCGGCCTGGAGCCGGTGGAATCGGATTACCAGCGCGAGGGAGAGGAAAAGTTCCTCCGCACCGCCTGGGTGCCGCTGGCCGAGGCGGTGCAGGCGGCGCTGGCCGGCAAGCTGCACAACGGCGCGACCATCCAGGGCGTCCTGGCCGCGCATATCGCCAGCGCGCAGGGGTTTACGGAACTCCGCCCGGCGGACGTCCGCGAAACCTAGGCACGCTAAGTAGTCTTCTAGTTACTTTCTGTTAACCTGTTGGCCGTGAACAGGTACCTATGAAGATCGGTGTCCCGGCCGAGGTAAAGAACAACGAGTTCCGGGTGGCGGTCACCCCGGCGGGCGTCCACGAGCTGGCCCGGGCTGGCCACCAGGTGTTCGTCGAGGCGGGCGCGGGCGCGGGTTCCTCGCTGCCCGACGAGGACTTCGCCGCGGCCGGCGCGACGGTTCTCCCGTCCGCCGACGACGTCTGGGCCGAGGGCGACCTGCTGCTCAAGGTGCAGGAGCCGGTCCCGCGGGAGTACGCCCGGCTGCGGCCGGGCCAGGTGCTGTTCACCTACCTGCACCTGGCCGCCTCCCGCGAGTGCACCCAGGCCCTGCTGGCCCGGAACGTCACCGCCATCGGCTACGAGACCGTCCAGCTGCCGGACGGCTCGCTGCCGCTGCTGGCGCCGATGTCCGAGGTCGCCGGGCGGATGGCCCCGCAGATCGGCGCTCACTACCTGCAGCGTCAGGCCGGCGGCAGGGGCGTGCTGCTGGGCCCCGGTCCCGGCGGGCACGCGGCCCGGGTAGTGGTGATCGGCGCGGGCACCTCGGGGATGAGCGCGGCCGCGATCGCCCTGGGCCTGGGGGCCAGGGTGCTGCTGCTGGACGCGAGCGCGGCCCGGCTGCGCGGTGCCGACGCGGCTTACCGGGGCCGCTGCCAGACGGCCGTGTCCAGCGCCCGCTCGGTCGAGCGCGCCGTCCTCGGCGCGGACCTGGTGATCGGTGCGGTGCTGGTCCCCGGGGCCAGGTCGCCGGTGCTGGTCAGCGACGACCTGGTGGCGCGGATGAAACCCGGCTCGGTCCTGGTCGACATTTCCATCGACCAGGGCGGCTGCTTCGCCAGCTCCCGCCCCACCACGCACGCGGAGCCGACCTACCGGGTGCACGAGTCGGTCTTCTACTGCGTGGCCAACATGCCCGGCGCGGTCCCGCACACCTCTACCTACGCCCTGACCAGCGTGACCCTCCCGTACGCGCTGCAGATCGCCAACCGCGGCTGGCGCGGTGCCCTGCGGGGCGACGACGCCCTGACCCGCGGCCTGAACACCCACCAGGGCGCCCTCACCAGTGTCCCCGTCGCCCGGGCGCACGGACTCCCGCCCACCCGGCTGGCCGAGGTCATCGGCTGAGCCCGCACCGGCCGGGACGGCCCGCCGCCGCCGCCGGCGATGAGCCGCCTGGCTACGATCGGAGCGTGGCCAGCGTGAGCGACGCGGTGCGGCGGTACCTGCAGTACCTCATGGTGGAGCGGGCGCTGGCCGACAACACCGTGCAGTCCTACCAGCGGGACCTGCGCCGGTACGCGGGCTACCTCGCCGGCCGCGGCCGCCGCGAGATCGCCGACGTCACCGGGCTGGACGTCGCCGAGTTCCGCGGCGCGCTCAGCGCGGGCGACGAGGAGCACCCGCCGCTCGCGGTCAGCTCGGTCGGCCGGGCGGTGGTGGCCGTGCGCGGGCTGCACGCGTTCGCGCTGAAGGAGGGCATGACGGGGCAGGACCCGGCTCGCGCGGTCGCCCCGCCCGCCCCGGCCAAGCGGCTGCCTAAGGCGGTCAGCGTCGACGCGGTGGAGCGCATCCTGGACGCGGCGGGCTCCACCGAGGATCCCGAGCCGCGGGTGCTGCGCGACCGCGCGCTGCTGGAGTTCCTCTACGGGACCGGGGCGCGGATCTCCGAGGCGACCGGCCTGGACGTGGACGACCTCGACCACCTGACCCAGGACCCGGCCGTGCTGCTCACCGGCAAGGGAGGCAAGCAGCGCTACGTCCCCGTCGGCCGCTACGCGGTCCAGGCGCTGGACGCCTACCTGGTCCGGGGGCGCCCCGCCCTCGCCGCCGGGGCGGGGCGGAAGGCGAGCCCGGCGGTGTTCCTCAACGCCCGGGGCGGGCGGCTCACCCGGCAGGGCGCGTGGGGGATCCTGCGCGAAGCAGCCGCCCGCTGCGGCCAGCCCGGGGTTTCCCCCCACACCCTGCGCCACTCCTTCGCCACCCACCTGCTCGACGGCGGCGCGGACATCCGGGTGGTGCAGGAATTGCTCGGACACGCCTCGGTCACCACTACCCAGGTCTACACTCTGGTGACGGTGGACAAGCTGAGAGAGGTCTACGCGGCGGCGCACCCGCGCGCCTTCGGCTGACCGGGCCCGGGACGAGCCGCAGGGCCGGGTGTTTTCGGCCGAAATCGGCCGACCAGGCAGGAAAGTTCGGTTCGCTGCGGCGCGCCTGCTTGTACAGTGCCCAGCACGGGGCCTAGTGTCCCCAACAGTTCGCGACCTCTAGCCCCGGGAGGATCACTGGTGGCCGCCTCGCGCATAATGGAGCTTCTGCCGGGAGACATAGGGCCCACAGGCCGTCCGCTCCCCGCCTTCCCCGAGCCCAAGCCGCTGGCCGAGCACGGTCCGGCGCGCATAGTGGCCGTCTGCAACCAGAAGGGCGGCGTCGGCAAGACGACGACGACCATCAACCTGGGCGCGGCCCTGGCCGAGCAGGGCCGGCGGATGCTGCTGGTGGACTTTGACCCGCAGGGCGCGCTCTCGGTCGGCCTCGGTATCCAGCCGCACGACATCGACCTCACGGTCTACAACGTGCTCATGGAACGCGGCGTCAAGGCTCGCGACGTGATCACCGAGACCGGTGTCGAGAACCTGCACCTGCTGCCGTCCAACATCGACCTGTCCGGCGCGGAAGTCCAGCTCGTCCACGAGGTCGCCCGGGAGTACATCCTCGGCGGCGCGCTCAAAGACGTCGTAGCGGACTACGACTACATCATGATCGACTGCCAGCCGTCCCTCGGCCTGCTCACGATCAACGCCCTCGCCTGCGCGGACAGCGTGCTCATCCCGCTGGAGTGCGAGTACTTCGCCATGCGGGGGGTGGCGCTGCTGATGGAGACCATCGACAAGGTGCAGCAGCGGCTCAACCCGGAGCTGACCATCGACGGCCTGCTCGGCACGATGTACGACTCGCGCACCCTGCACACCCGGGAAGTGCTCGGCTCGATCGTGAACGGCTTCGGCGACAAGGTCTTCCACACCGTCATCAACCGCACCATCCGCTTCCCGGACGCCAGCGTCGCCGGCGAGCCCATTACCCGGTTCGACACGTCGTCGATGGGCGCCAATTCCTACCGGGAGCTGGCCAAGGAGGTACTCGAGCGGTGGCGGCTGGACGACCACGCCGGGTAGTGCCTGCTGAGGCGGTACCGTCGTTAGGGTGGGCACAACGGCTGGCAGCGCGATGACCGACGACTTCGCTGCCGCGGGGGACGAGCGCGGCACGGGTGCCTTCGAGGTGCACCTCGACGTCTTCGAGGGGCCGTTCGACCTGCTGCTCGGGCTGATTTCCAAGCACAAGCTGGACATTACCGAGGTCGCGCTGTCCCAGGTCACCGACGAGTTCATCACCTATCTCCGTCAGCGCTCCGGCGGCTGGGACCTGGACCAGGTCAGCTACTTTCTCGTGGTCGCCGCGACCCTGCTCGACCTGAAGGCGGCCCGGCTGCTGCCGAGCGGCGAGGTAGAGGACGAAGAGGACCTGGCCCTCCTTGAGGCCCGTGACCTGCTGTTCGCGCGGCTGCTGCAGTACCGGGCCTACAAGGAGGCCGCGGCGGTGTTCGCCGGGCGGATGGCGGACGCCGCGAAGCGGTTCCCGCGCCGGGTGCCGCTCGAGCCGCGCTTCGCCGGGCTGCTGCCCGAGCTGCTGTTCACCATCGGCCCGCAGGAGTTCGCGGCCATCGCCGCGCGTGCCCTTGCCCCCAAGGTGGCGCCGGTCGTGACGGTGGAGCACATCCACGCGGCGTTCGTCTCCATCCGCGAGCAGGCGGTGCACATCGCCGGACGGCTGCGCGGCCTCGGCCGCGCGTCCTTCCGGCAGCTCTCGTCGGGTGCGGCGGGCAACTACGAGATCGTCGCGTCTTTCCTGGCCCTGCTCGAGCTGTACCGGGAGGACGTGGTGGCCTTCGAGCAGGTGGCCCCGCTGGGCGAGCTGTACGTGACCTGGACCGGCGGCGACCGCGAGATCCGGCTGGCCCCGCCCGGCGCCCGCGGCGGGACCGGTGCCCCGGCCACCCGAATCGGAGATGAAGACTACCTATGAGCAGCGACACCGCTGATGTTCCGTACGAGGCCAGTCCGGCGGACGACGGGCCCGGCCTGCGCGCCTCGCTCGAGGCGATCATGCTGGTCGCCGACGAGCCGGTGCCCGAGATACTGATCGCCCAGGTCCTCGAGCGGCCCCGGCCCGAGGTCGCGGCGGGCCTGCGCGCCCTGGCGGCGGAGTACTCCCGCGACGGCCGGGGCTTCGACCTGCGGGAGATAGCGGGCGGCTGGCGCTTCTATACTCGAGAGGACTGCGCTCCGCTCGTCGAGCGGTTCGTCCGGGACGGCCAGGAGGTCCGGCTGACCCAGGCGGCGCTGGAAACCCTGGCCGTCATCGCCTACCGGCAGCCGGTCAGCAGGGCCAGGGTATCGGCGGTACGCGGGGTCAACTGTGACGGCGTGATCAGGACGCTCGTGCTGCGCGGGCTCGCCGAGGACTCCGGGACCGACCCGGAGACCGGTGCGATCCTCTACCGCACCACCGGCTACTTCCTCGAGCGCCTGGGAATGGCGTCCCTGGACGAGCTACCCGACCTGGCACCGTTCCTCCCGGACAACATCGAGGACATCGAGGACAATGAACGCACGCGAGCCTAGCGGTACCGGTAAGCGACGGACCGCCCCGCCCCCGGCCGCGGCGGCCCCCCGCCCGGCGGCCGCGGTAGAGCTCTCGCCCGAGGCGAAGGCCCGGCTCCGGGCGCTGCGCAGCATGGGGCTGGACGACGACCGGGATGACTTCGGGGCCGACCAGGGCGACCGCGACGGCCTCACCGACGTGCCCGGCGGGGAGCGGCTGCAGAAGGTTCTCGCGGCAGCCGGGGTCGGCAGCAGGCGGCACTGCGAGGAGATGATCGGCGCGGGCCGGGTCGAGGTGGAGGGCCAGGTGGTCCGCCGGTTCGGCGCCCGCGTGGACCCGGAGCACCAGATCATCCGGGTGGACGGCAAGCGCATCCCCGTCCGGCAGGACATCGCGTACCTGGCGTTCAACAAGCCGCGCGGGGTGCTGACGGCGATGTCGGACGACCGCGGCCGCAAGACCATCGTGGATTTCCTCGGGACGCGCGCCGAGCGGCTGTTCCACGTGGGACGGCTCGACTACGACACCGAGGGCCTGATGCTGCTCACCAACGACGGCGAGCTGGCCCACCGGCTCGCCCACCCGAGCTACGAGGTGGCCAAGACCTACGTGGCCGAGGTGCCCGGCCCGGTTCCGCGTGACCTCGGCCGGCGCCTGCAGGCCGGCGTCGAGCTGGAGGACGGCGTCGCGGTAGCCGACAAGTTCCGGGTTCTGGAGCAGTCCGGCGGCCGGGCCATGCTGGAGATCACCCTGCACGAGGGGCGCAAGCACATCGTGCGCCGGATGCTGGCCGAGGTCGGCCACCCGGTGAGCCGGCTGCTGCGCACCACCGTGGGGCCGATCAAGCTGGGCAGTCTGCGGCCCGGCGCGACCCGGGATCTCACCACCCGGGAAATCGGCGAGCTGTACGCTGCCGTCGGAATGTAGCCTTGAGCCTCCAGAGCGAGCCCTTTCCTCCTGGCTAAGGACGGCGGGGCCGGTCCTCCGGCGGAACGCAGGGCGAAGCAGGTTCGTCGTTAGGAGTCAGGCAGTGTCAGTCCGGGCCATTCGCGGCGCGATCCAGGTCGACGCCGATGACCGTGACGTCATCCTCGAGGGGACGGCCGAGCTGGTCAGCGCGGTGATGACCCGCAACGACCTCACCCCCGACGACGTGATCAGCGTGCTGTTCACGGTGACCCCGGACCTGACCGCCGAGTTTCCCGCGCTCGCGGCCCGCAAGCTCGGCTTCCACGCGGTGCCCCTGATGTGCGCGACGGAGATTCCGGTCCAGCGCGCGATGCCCCGGGTGGTCCGGCTGATGGCGCACGTGGAAACGGAGCGCTCCCGGGCGCAGATCCAGCACGTCTACCTCCGCGGCGCGGCCGGCCTGCGCATGGACATCGCCCAGTAGCATGACCGGTCCGGGGCGGGTACTGGTCGCGGGGACCGGGCTGATCGGGACGTCGGTCGCGCTCGCGCTGCGCGCCCGGGGAACCGAGGTCTGGCTGTGCGACGCCGACCCGGCGACCGCCCGGCTCGCCGCCGACCTCGGGGCCGGCACCGTGCTCCCGGACCTGCGCGACGCCAAGGGGGTCGCGGACATCGCGGTGCTGGCGATGCCCCCGGCCGTGGTCGGGTCCGAGCTGGCCCGCGTGCAGGAGTGCGCCGTCGCCGAGGTCTACACCGACGTCGCGAGCGTCAAGCTGCTCCCGGCCCGGCAGGCCCGGGAACTGGGCTGCGACCTGGAAACGTACGTGCCCGGCCATCCGCTGGCGGGCCGGGAGCGGCAGGGGCCCGCGGCGGCGCGGGCCGACCTGTTCCTGGGCCGGACGTGGGCGCTGTGCCCGCTGCCGGAGACGGCGCCGGAGGCGGTCAAGGCGGCAACCGCGCTCGCCGCCGCCTGCGGGGCGAACCCGGTGGTGACCGACCCGGTGACCCACGACCGCTGGGTCGCGCTCGTCTCGCACGCTCCGCACCTGGTCGCGGTGGCGATGGCGGCCCGGCTGGCCCCGTCGGGCGTTCCCGCGGACGCGCTCGCCCTGGCCGGCCAGGGGCTGCGTGACGTGACCCGTATCGCCGCCGGGGACAGCGCGCTGTGGACGCAGATCCTGTCCGCTAACGCCGGCCCGGTGGCCGAAGTCGTCGCGGCCGTCGCCGCGGACCTGGCCGCGGCCGCGCGCCTGCTGGCCGACGCGGCTGAGCCTGCCGGCGCCGGCGAGATCACCGCGCTGCTCGACCAGGGACGGGCCGGCGCCGGGCGCATCCCCGGCAAGCACGGCGGCCGGCCGCGGAACTTCGCCGTAGTCCAGGTGGTCATCGCCGACCGTCCCGGCGAACTGGCCCGGCTGTTCCACGCCGCGGGCGCGGCCGGGGTGAACATCGAGGATGTCCGCCTGGAGCACTCGCCCGGGCTGCCCGTCGGAGTGGCCGAGCTCGCCGTCCGCCCCGACCAGGCGGGCCCGCTGCTCGACGCGATGGAAGCCGGCGGCTGGCCAGTCCGCCGCTAACCCGTCACGGGACTCGCGCGGCGGTTAACGGGTCGCACGAACCGGGGGCCGATGTGGGAAGCTAGACCCATGACCGACACCGCGAAGCAGGACACCACGAAAACGCCGGCGGAGCCCGCCGCGACGGAGTCCGCCGCGCCCCAGAGCGAAGCCGAGCCGGAAACGGCGGCGGCCGGCCCCGCGGATACCGCCGAAGCCGGCGAAGACGCCAAGCCGGACCTGGACGAGACCAAGCGCAAGTTCCGCGAGGCGCTAGAGCGCAAGCAGCAGGCGCACGGCGACAACGGAGGCAGCGGCGGCCGCGACGCCAGCAAGATCAACGGCGCGCACGGCCCGGCCGCGAGCCGGCGTAACTTCCGCCGCAAGAGCGGCTGACGCCGCACCGGCTGCCCGGCTGCCCGGTGCGGCCGCTGGCGGGAGCGACCGTCGGGCCCGGGGCTCCCGGTACCATTTCTAAGTGGATATCTCCGCGCCAAACGGCCTCGTAATCGCCATCGACGGGCCGTCGGGTTCCGGCAAGTCGAGCGCGTCCCGGGGTGTCGCCCGCGCGCTAGGTCTGCGTTACCTGGATACGGGGGCCATGTACCGGGCCCTGACCTGGTGGTTTATGAAGGACGGGACCGACCCCGCCGATACGGCGCTGATCGCCGCGCGGGCGGGCGAGGCGGCCGTCGAGGTGTCTGCCGACCCGGACCACCCGTGGACCCGCGCCGACGGGCGGGACGTATCCCGGGAAATCCGCACCCCTGAGGTCTCCGCGCAGGTCAGTGCCGTAGCTCGGATCCCCGCGGTCCGCGAGCGGCTGATCGCGCAGCAGCGGGCGATCATCGCCGCCGCCCGGCCGGGCATCGTGGCCGAGGGCCGCGACATCGGCACCGTGGTGGCCACCGGCGCCCAGCTGAAGGTGTTCCTGACCGCCGACCCGCAGGCGCGGGCCCGGCGCCGGGCCGCCGAGCTGAGCGCTGACGCCGCCGAGACCGAGGCGGCCCAGGCTCGCCGCGACCGCCTGGACGCGGCCCAGTCGGAGAAGGCGGCCGACGCACTGGTCCTGGACGCGACTGACCTGACCCTGGATCAGGTCATCAACGAGATCACCCGGCTGGCGCGAGAGCGCGGCCGGAACCTTTTCCCCGCGGACGCGGCCGGGCTGGTCCGGCCGCAGAGCCAGGGCCGGGAAGACGGTTCCATGGCCTGGGCCGGGGACAAAAGCACCTGATAGGGGAGAGTTACATGACGGACTTCGATGCCGGGGACACCGGCTGGGTAGACATCGGCGACGACTTTGCCGACGGTGATTTCGACGAAGAGGGCGCGGACGGCGCGGAATCCGGCGGCGCCCGCTCCGCCGGCGACGGCAGCGCGGGCCTGGGAAACGCCGGGCAGCCGGTGCTAGCCGTGGTCGGCCGGCCCAATGTAGGCAAGTCGACCCTGGTCAACCGGATCCTCGGCTCCCGCCAGGCAGTCGTCCAGGACGTTCCCGGGGTGACCCGGGACCGGGTCGCCTACGACGCCAACTGGCGCGGCCGGGCGTTCACCCTGGTGGACACCGGCGGCTGGGTGGCCCGGGCCCAGGGCCTGGCCGGCCAGGTCGCGGAGCAGGCCGAGATCGCGGTCGGCCTGGCCGACGCCGTGCTCTTCGTGGTCGACGCCCGGGTCGGCGCGACCGACGAGGACGAGGCGGTCGCCCGCGTGCTGCGCCGGGCGGGCAAGCCGGTCGTGCTCGCCGCCAACAAGGTAGACGACGCCCGGAGCGAGGCCGACGCGCAGACCCTGTGGTCCCTGGGACTGGGCGAGCCGGTCATGGTCTCCGCCATGCACGGCCGGGGCAGCGGCGACATGCTCGACCTGGCCCTGGCGGCACTGCCCGAGGCGCCGCGCGAGCGGCTGTCCGAAGAAGGGCCGCGCCGGGTGGCCCTGATCGGCCGGCCCAACGTCGGCAAGTCGTCCCTGCTCAACAAGCTGGCGGGTGAGCAGCGGGCGGTCGTCGACTCGGTCGCGGGCACCACCCGCGACCCGGTAGACGAGCTGATCGAACTCGGCGGCGTCACCTGGCGGTTCGTGGACACGGCCGGCATCCGGCGGCGTTTCCGGGAAGCGCAGGGGGCGGACTTCTACGCGACCCTGCGCACCCAGTCGGCGCTCGACCGGGCTGAGGTCGCGGTGGTCCTCATCGACGCGTCCGAGCCGCTGACCGAGCAGGACCTGCGCATCCTCACCATGGTGACCGAGGCGGGCCGCGCGCTGGTCATCGCCTACAACAAGTGGGACCTCACCGACATCGACCGCCGGGAATTCCTGGAGCGGGAGATCGAACGCCAGCTCTACCACGTCCGCTGGGCCCCCCGGGTGAACATTTCGGCCGCGACCGGCCGTCACACCGACCGTCTGGTCCCGGCCATCGAGCAGGCCCTGGCGGGCTGGGAGCAGCGCATCTCCACCGGCCAGCTCAACGCCTGGCTGAACGCGCTAGTCGCCGCCACGCCGCCGCCGATGCGCGGCGGCAGGCAGCCCCGGGTGCTGTTCGCCACCCAGGCCGGCGTCAAGCCGCCGCACTTCGTCCTGTTCACCA
>DASWUW010000073.1:0-2990 GCA_036406335.1 Trebonia sp. | reverse complement strand
GCACGAGATCAACGTCGAGGTGATCAACTCCTCGCTCCGGCACAAGCCGGCCGACCTGGCCGTCACCCTGCACATGTGCCGGGGCAACTACCGGTCGGCCTGGTTTTCCTCCGGCGGCTCTCGTCCTGGTAGACGACGCCGGAGCGGTGAACTCATCGGCAATCCGGCATGCCGGGGCCGGCGAATACGTTATGAGTGGATAGCGGGCGTGTGTCGCGTGCGCGGGAACGGGGAAAGCAGAGTGGCGGACGTGGCAAATGGACCCGGACCGCGCGGGATCGTGCTGGTGGCGCACGGCGGGACGTCGGTCAGCACCGCCCCCGTCACCGCGACGCAGCTGGCGGTGCTGCGGATGATCCCGATCGCGGGGGCGATCAGGCGGGCGGTCGGCGCCGACGGGATCGAGGTGCGGCGGCCGCTGTTCGGCGTGCGCGGCTGGAACGGGGAACAAGCCTCCCCGGCGGGCGACCTGACCCGGATCCTGGACGAGATCCAGACCCGGTCCCCGGGTGTCCCGGTGGTGCTGGTGGGGCACTCCATGGGCGGCCGGGCGGCGCTGCGCGCGGCCGGGCATCCCGTGGTGACCGCGGTGGCCGGGCTGGCGCCGTGGCTGCCGCCGGGGGAACCGGTGGCCCAGCTCGCCGGTCGGCGGGTACTGCTCGCGCACGGCACCGCGGACCGGATCACGTCGCCGACGGAGACCTGGGCCTACGCCGGGCGGGCGCGGGGTATCTGCGACCTGACCGCGATCGAGGTGAGCCGGGGCGAGCACACGATGCTGCACCGGGCGGGTCTGTGGCACGCGATCGCCGCGGAGTTCGCCCGCGTGTCGTTCGGGCTGCCCGCCGGGCGGGGCGAAGCCGCGGCGGCGATCGCCGCCGGCGGCGGCGGGGCGACGATGGTCACGCTCTCGTAGGAACGGGGCGAGACGGGTTTACTCGGTGAGACCGAAGAGCCGGGCGGCGTTGTGCTTGAAGATGCCGGGCTTGACCTCGTCGCGGATGCCAGTCTTCTCCAGGTCCGCCATCCAGCGTTCCGGGGTGAGGACGGGGAAGTCGGTGCCGAACAGCATCTTGTGCTTGAGCAGGGTGTTCGCGTACTGCACGAGGATCGGCGGGAAGTACTTGGGCGACCAGCCGGACAGGTCGATGTAGACCTGGGGCTTGTGCGTGGCCACCGACAGAGCCTCCTCCTGCCAGGGAAAGCTGGGGTGGGCGATGATCACCGGCATATCGGGGAAGTCGACGGCCACGTCGTCCAGGTGGATCGGGTTGGAGTAGGCCAGCCGGATCCCCCCGCCGCCCCGGGTGCCCGCGCCCACGCCGGTCTGGCCGCTATGGAACAGGGCGGGCAGGCCGGCCTCCTGGATCACCTCGTAGACCGGGTAGACCGAGCGGTCGTTGGGGAGGAAAGCCTGGCTGCTGGGGTGGAACTTGAAGCCGCGGGCGCCGGCCGCGATCTGCTCCCGGGCCATCGTGACCGCCTCGGCGCCGCGGGCCGGGTCCACCGAGCCGAACGGGATCAGGATGTCGGCGTGGTGGTCGCGGGCCCGTTCGATGATCTCCAGCGGGGTAGCCTGGGCGGGATCCTCGGGGGCGTCCTTCTGGTCGATGGTGAAGGCCACCGCCGCCATGTTCCGCTCGCGGTAGTAGGCGGCCAGGTCATCTACGGTGAAGGCGGCCGCCGCGGTCTTGAAGTAAGCGGCCATCGCGGCGAGGCGCTCGTTGTCCTCGGGGTCGGTCGGGGGGGCGCTGACCGACCGGTGCACGTGGGTGTGCACGTCGATCGCCACGAGGCTGTCGATGTCCATGGCGTGATTATGGTGGTGATATTCGCACGCGTCATGCAGGACAGCGACAGTTTCCGGTACCACTAACTTGTGGGCGAACTGAGCGACTGGACCGCGGACACCCGGCTAGTGCGGGCGTTCCGCCCGACGGCGGACTCGCTGGGCTTCGACCCAGGCCGGTGGCCGGCGACCGTGCCGGCCGCCGGGCAGCTGCTGCGCGAGGGGCTCGAGCTCGCGGCGGGGATCACTATCCTGGTGGGCGAGAACGGCTCGGGCAAGTCCACCGTGGTCGAGATGCTGGCCGAGGCGTACGGGCTCAACCCGCAGGGCGGCTCCAAGCTGGCCCCGGCGGTCCGCGTCCGGGAGACCGAACCGGGCGCCGGGTACCGGCTGGCCACCGAGCTCGGGCTGGGCGGCCGCTCGGCCTGGGCCTACTTCCTGCGGGCGGACACCATGCACTCGCTCTACACCTACCTGGAGCAGCACCCCGGCCGCGGGGCCGAGCGGTTTCACCAGCTGAGCCACGGCCAGGGCTTCCTGGAGATCCTGCGCACCCGGGTCAACCAGCGCGGCTTCTACCTGATGGACGAGCCGGACGCGCCGCTGTCCTTTATCGCCTGCCTGAGCCTGGTGGCGCTGCTGCACGACCTGGCCGGCGCGGGCTCGCAGGTGATCGTGGCCACCCACTCCCCGGTGGTCGCCTCGGTGCCGGGGGCGACGATCCTCGAGCTCGGGGAGTGGGGACTGCGGCCGGCCCGGTGGGCCGACCTGGAGATCGTGCAGTCCTGGCGCGGCTTCCTGGACGACCCCAGGCTGTACCTGCGTCACCTGCTGGCCGACGACGCTTAGCGATTCGCCGGGGCTCCCGATCCCGCTGGTCCGCCGAGCCAGCATCACCTCCCATCAATTCGGGTTGATCAACTCGACTTCCCATCGATTCAGACGGGATAAATCCGACATTTACCCCCTCGAAGCAGTCCGAACTGATGGGAAGTCGAGAAAACGGTCCGGAGTGACGGGAAGGGCGGCGGGCAGGCGGGGCGGGGCGGGCAGGCGGGGCGGGCGGGCAGGCGGGGCGGGGCGGAATTAGCGGACCGTGGCGGCGGCCAGGCGGGCGGCGCCGGCCGGGGCCAGCCAGCTGGTGGCGGCCGGGGTTAGCGGGAGCTCCAGGGTTTCCTCCAGCAGGGCCCGCCAGGCGGGG
>DASWUW010000072.1:0-9226 GCA_036406335.1 Trebonia sp. | reverse complement strand
CGCGGAGGGCCCGGCGCTGCTCTTGAGGAACCGGCGACGCGGCAGGCCATGGCCCTGCCAGCCCTCACGCGGGTGTACCAATAGCGGCCTCCCTAATCGCAGGCCTCGCTTGAC
Organism: Trebonia sp.; assembly: GCA_036406335.1. Taxonomy (GTDB): domain Bacteria; phylum Actinomycetota; class Actinomycetes; order Streptosporangiales; family Streptosporangiaceae; genus Trebonia. The sequence continues at coordinate 9,112 of DASWUW010000072.1, read as the reverse complement.
TGAATGTTCGGTCAATTGAACTCCCGGTGTGTCCCGCTGGCAAGATTTCACTGGTAAATAATGCGTTTCGGCCGTTTTGGGGCGGCCCGGTATCCCGGGTCACCGGGCGGCTCCGGCGGCGGCGAGGTGCAGTTCCTCGGGCTGCCTCCGCTGCCTAATACCGGGAGCTGACGGCCGCGGCGAACGTCCGGAAGTTAGCGATAAGCCGGTCGATGTCCGATTCATCGTGCTGAACGGAGATCAGCCACTGCTCGATCTTGCCCCACGGCGGCAGGAAGACCCCGCCGTTGTGCTGGAAGAGCCAGTGCGCGTGGCTCAGGGAGTCGTCGACCTGCAGGAAGCCCCGGTAGTCGCTGACCGCCGCGGGTGAGAAGACGACACAGCCTTTGGCTCCGGCGGTGACCACCGAGCCAGCCAGGGCGAACTCCCCGATCGCGGCGCCGATGCCGTCCGCGGCGCGGCGGCGCAGTCCCTCGATCCGGGCGTAAGCCTCGTCCGTGGCGATCTCGGTCAGCATCGCGCGGGCGGCGGCCATCGCGAGCGGGTTCCCGTTGAAGGTGCCCACCATCTCGTAACCGCCGCTGGCCACGTGGCCCATCAGCTCGCCGGTGCCGCCGACCGCGGCGACCGCTACTCCCCCGCCGAGGGACTTAGCCAGGCAGACCAGGTCCGGGGTCACCCCCGACTCCCGGGTGACCCCGCCCGGGCCGACCGTAAGGCCGGTCTTGACCTCGTCGAACGTCAGCAGCGCGCCGCGCGAGTGCAGCAGGTCGCGCAGGCCGGCCAGGTAGCCGGGCCGCGGCGCGATAATGCCCGCGTTCATCATCACCGGCTCGACGATCATGCCCGCCACCTGACCCGGGTACGCGTCCAGGAGCCGGGCGACACTGCCGGTGTCGTTGAACTGGGCGACCAGCGTGAGACCGGTGATCGCCGCGGGGATGCCGCTGGAGGAGGGAACCTGGTGCGGGCTGCCCGCCGGGCCGGCCTCGTCCTCGTCCGGCATGACCGAGACCTGAACCGAGTCGTGGTGACCGTGGTAGCCGCCCTCGACCTTGATAATGAGGTCGCGGCCGGTGAAGGAACGCATCAGGTGAACCGCGTCCATGGTGGCCTCGGTGCCCGAGTTGGCGAACCGCCAGAACGGCAGCCCCCAGCGCCAGGCTAGTTCCCCGGCCACCACGATCGCGTTCTCGGTCGGCTGGGCGAAATGGGTGCCGCGGGTCACCTGCCGGGTGACCGCCGCCACGATCGCGGGGTGAGCGTGGCCCGCCAGGGCGGCTCCGTAGCCGCCGTGCAGGTCTACGTACTCGTTGCCGTCGGCGTCGTAGACCTTGCTGCCGGCCCCGTGACTCAGCCACACCGGCTGCGGCTGGGTGATCTGCCAGCTGGACGTGACGCCGCCGGCCAGCACGCTGGCGGCGCGCTCAGCGAGGGCGGCGGAGTTCGGCTGGCGCTTGACGAAGATTGCCTCCTGCTCGGCGATGACGCCGGCCAGGTTGCGGTTGGCCTGGGTGAGCACTGTGCCCCCCGTTTGACTGAATGTTCAGTTTAAGTGTCGGAGCTGGCGGCGGCAATAGCTGCCGGGGCGACACCGGCGGGAGCACGGACGTACACCCGGGCGCGGGAGGCGGGCGGTAGCGTGGAGCCGTGAGCATCTACGACATTCCGGTGAAGTCCCTGGACGGGAAAGACTCCTCGCTCGGCCAACTCGCGGGCAAGACCCTGCTGGTGGTGAACGTCGCCTCCAAATGCGGGCTGACCCCGCAGTACACCGCCCTGGAGGAACTGCACGCGCGGCTGTCCCCGCGGGGTTTTTCCGTGGTCGGCTTCCCTTGTAACCAGTTCGGCGGGCAGGAGCCGGGCAGCGCCGAGGAGATCGAGCAGTTCTGCTCGACGACTTACGGCGTGACGTTCCCGATGTTCGAGAAGATCGAGGTCAACGGGCCGGGCCGGCACCCGGTGTACGACGAGCTGACCGCCGTGCCCGATGCCGCCGGCGAGGCGGGCGACATCCAGTGGAACTTCGAGAAATTCTTGATCGGCCCCTCCGGCTCGGTCGTGGCCCGGTTCCGGCCGGGGACCGTACCCGACGACCCCGAGGTGCTGTCCGTTATCGAGGCCAACCTGCCCGGCTGAGGATTTGGGTCCGGCGCACATTGCCGCGCCGGGCGGCCCGGGTCTAACGTCCGCGCCATGACGACGTTTGTTCTGGTGCACGGGGCGTGGGGCGGGTCCTACGGGTTCAAGTACGTGCGCGGGCCGCTGCGCGCGGCGGGGCACGAGGTGTTCACCCCGTCGCTGACCGGGATCGGCGAGCGCGCGCACCTTACGTCCCCGCAGGTCAACCTCACCACCCACGTCACCGACGTGGTCAACACCATCCTGTACGAGGACCTGAGCGACATCGTGCTGCTCGGCTACTCCTACGGCGGCATGGTGGTCACCGGAGCGCTCGAGTACGTCGCGGACCGGGTATCGCACCTCGTCTACCTGGATGCGTTCATGCCCGCGGACGGCCAGTCGCTCACCGACCTGACCGGGGCCCCCTACCGGGCGCCGGCCGTCGGCCCGGGCGGCACCTGGCTGGTCGAGCCGCTGAAGCGGTACCTGGAGGACGAGGCGCAGGCCGACTGGTTCGGCCAGCGGCGTTCCTGGCACCCGGTCGGCTGCTTCACCGAGGCGGTCCGGCTACGCCGGCCGCTGGAGGATTACCCGTTCACCCGCACCTACGTCAAGGCGCTGCAGGAGCCGCGCGCGGCCGCGGGTACCGGAGACAGCGCGTTCTGGCGGGCGGCCGAGCACGCCCGGGCCGACCCGGGCTGGCGGTACCGGGAGGTCGACACCGATCACCAGATCCCGGTCAACCGGCCCGACGAGCTGGCCGGACTGCTGCTTGAGCTGGCCTGACGCCGCCGCCTGAGGGGCACCGCAGCCGTCTCGGCGCAGCGGAAACACAGAATCAGGCCGCGGTCCGGGATAAGCCGCCGACGGCGGGGCGGAATGTCGGAGGTACCGCCTACGGTGAGGAACTGTGACGGTGACAGCGGCCACGGGCGACATCGAAATGTACCGGCGCGAGCTGACCGGGTACTGCTACCGGATGCTCGGGTCGGCCTTTGAAGCGGACGACGCGGTGCAGGAGACGATGCTGCGCGCGTGGAAGGCAGCCGACGGCTTCGAGGGGCGGTCCTCGCTGCGGTCCTGGCTGTACCGGATCGCGACCAACGTCTGCCTGGACGCACTGCGGGGCGAGAAGCGGCGGGCCCTGCCGATGGACCTCGGGCCGTCGTCGCCGCCCCTGGAGTCGCACCTGCGGCCGTGGCCCGCCGAGGACCTGTGGATCACGCCGATCCCGGACGCGCGGGTGGTGCCGGAAAACGGCGACCCGGCGGAGATCGCGGCGGTCCGGGACTCGGTGCGGCTCGCCTTCGTGACCGCGCTGCAGCACCTGCCGCCCCGGCAGCGGGCGGCCCTGATCCTGTGCGAGGTGCTGAAGCTGCCCGCCGCCGAGGCCGCCACCGTGCTCGACAGCTCCGTGGCCTCGGTGAACAGCGCGCTGCAGCGGGCCCGGGCCGCTCTCACGGGTCTGCCTGAGCACCAGCGGCCGCCCGAGGTCGAGCCGGAGAACGCGGACCTGCTGACCAAGTACGTGGACGCGTTCCAGCGCTACGACATGAAGGCGCTGGTCACGCTGCTGCGCGAGGACGCGCTGCAGACGATGCCCCCTTTCGAGCTGTGGATCCAGGGCGCGGACAACATCACGGCCTGGATGCAGCAGCCCGGGCCGAGCGCGTGCGCCGGATCTGTGCTCATGCCGGTGCGGGCGAACGGCGTGCTCGCCTGGGGGCAGTACAAGCCGGACCCGGAGCAGGGCGGGCTCGTGGGCTGGGCACTGCAGGTGCACGAGGTGGCTGGCGGCAAGATCAGCCGGATGACCTGGTTCCTCGACAAGGAGCGGCTGTTCCCGCTGTTCGGCTTGCCGGAGAGAATCTTCGACGACCGCTGACCGGCTGAGGCAGCAGAAACTCGCGGCTTCCGGAAGGTGACCACGGGCCGGTTATGCTTTTTCGGTGCGGGTGCTCTTCGTCAAGCAGGATCATGCGTCGCCCAGCGGGCTGATCGGCGACGGTTTCACCGCCGCCGGCTGGGACGTGTCCGAGCTGGTGGTGGTGCCGGAATCCCGATACCGCTCCCCCGACGTCACGGCGGTGTTCCCGTCGCCGTCGGATTTCGACGCGGCCGTGTTCTTCGGTGCGGCCTGGTCGGTGTACGACACGACGACGATCCCGTGGATCACCGACGAGATCGCCTACGCGCGGTCGCTGATCTCGCTCGGCGTGCCGGCGCTGGGGATCTGCTTCGGCGGCCAGATGCTGGCCGCGGCCCTCGGCGGGTCGGTATCGCGGTCCCCCGTCCCGGAGATCGGCTGGGTGTCGGTCGCCTCCACCGAGCCCGGGCTCATCGATCCCGGGCCGTGGCTGTCCTGGCACTTCGACCGGTTCAGTCCGCCTCCCGGGGTGCCGGTACTGGCCCGGACGGCGCTGGCCAGCCAGGCGTTCGCGCACGGGCGGACCCTCGGGCTGCAGTTCCACCCCGAGGTGACGGACTACGTGCTGGAAGCGTGGCTGTCCTCCGGCGGGTCGGCCGAGCTCGCCGAACTCGGCGTGGACCCGCAGGCGCTGATCGAGCAGGCCCGCAGCCTGGCGGACGGCGCCGCGGCCCGGGCGGACACCCTGGTCCGGCGGTTCACGCTCGACGTGGCCCGTCGTCCGCCGCTGCCGCTGCCGGTCGTCGCGGCCGTTGCGGGGGAGACCGGCCCCGCGGCTGAGATGGTTGTCACACCAGCCCGCTGAGGACGGCCGCCGGCGCCGGGCTTAGCGTGAGGCTGTGTCCCACGATCTGCTGAAGGCCCTCGCGATCTTCGCGGTCGGCCTGGCGGCGGGCACGATCAACACCGTGGTCGGCTCCGGGACCCTGATCACGTTTCCCACGCTGCTCGCGTTCGGGTACCCGCCCGTGCTGGCGAACGTGTCCAACAACGTCGGGCTGGTACCGGGCGTCGCCTCGGGCGTGTACGGGTACCGGGCCGAGCTGGCCGGGCAGCGGCGCCGGGTGATCCGGCTGGGGTCCGCGTCGCTGTGCGGCGGCCTGCTCGGCGCGATCCTGCTGCTGGTGCTTCCGGCTGGGGCATTCAAGGCGATCGTGCCCGTGCTGATCGGGATCGCCCTGCTCATGGTGGTGTTCCAGCCGCGGCTGGCCCGCTGGGTGGCGGCCCGGCAGCGGGCCCGGGCGCCGGTGCCCGGCGATCCGGGGGCGGCCGACCCGGGGGTGGCCGACCCGGGGGTGGTCGGGCCAGGGTTGGTCGACCCGGGGGTGGTCGGGCCAGGGATGGTCGGGCCAGGGATGGTCAGGGCGGCCGGTGCGGCCGGCACAGAGGCGGACCCGCAGCTCGGCGGTCCGGTGCTGTGGGTGCTGGTATTCCTCTCGGGCATCTACGGCGGGTACTTTGGCGCGGCCCAGGGAGTGCTGCTGATCGGGCTGATGGGGGTGGCGTTCACCGACAGCATGCAGCGGATCAACGCGGTTAAGAACGTCCTGGCGGGGCTGGTCAACGGGATCGCTGCGGTGGTGTTCGTGATCGCGACGCACATCGACTGGGGGGCGGCCGGGCTGATCGCGGCCGGCGCGATCCTCGGCGGCCAGCTCGGGGCGCGAATCGGGCGGAAGCTGCCGCCCTGGGCGCTGCGCGTGCTGATCATCTGCGTCGGCGTAGCGGCTCTGGTCAAGCTGCTCGTCTAGCGGCCCTACCGGAAACCAGGGTTGCTGCTTAGGCTACTGGCGTGACTACTGGTGCGAACGCGGGTATCGGGCAGCCGGGGTTCGTCGCACGCTACGGGCTGCTACCGGACTCGGCGCTCGCGGCCGAGGTCACCGAGCGGATCGAAGTCAGCGATCTGCGGACGGTGCGGCTGGCCGTGGTGGACCAGCACGGCATCCTGCGGGCCCGGGCACTCTCGCCGGAGGCGGCGATCAGCGCGTTCAGCTCCGGGCTGGACTTCTCCGGCGCCATCTACTCGCTCGACACCGGGAACAACGTGTTCGTGCCGCCGTTCGCGGCCGGCGGCGGGTTCGGTATCGCCGAACTGACCGGGTTCCCCGACATCGTGCTGGTGCCCGACCCGGCGACGTTCCAGGTGCTGCCGTGGGCGGACCGGACGGGCTGGCTGCTGTGCGACGCGTACTTCGCCAACGGGCAGCCGGTGCCGCTGGACGGGCGGGGCCTGCTGCGGCGGCAGCTCGCCGCGGCCGCCGCGGCCGGCTACGGCCTCACCGTGGGGCTTGAGTTCGAGTTCTCTCTCTTCACCCCGGACGGCGCCCCGCTGATGCCGCAGAACGCAGGTTTCACACCCCCGCCGCCCGGGGTGTCGATGTTCGGGCGCGGCTACCAGTTCCTGTCCGAGACCCGGCTGGACTCGATGGCCCCGGTCCTGGACGCGGTCCGGGACGCGCTGTGGGCTCTCGGCCTGCCGCCGCGGGCCATAGACGACGAATGGGGCCCCGGGCAGGTCGAAGTCTCCTTCGCTCCGATGAGTGCCCTGGCCGCGGCCGACGCGGCGGTGCTCTTCCGCTCCGCGGTCAAGCAGGTCTGCCAGCGGCGCGGGCTGCTGGCCACGTTCATGGCCCGGCCCGGGCTGGCCAACGTCACCTCCTCCGGCTGGCACCTGCACCAGTCACTGACCTCGCCCGACGGCGGCAACGCGTTCGCGTCGGGCGAGCAGCCGCTGTCCGAGGCCGGCCTGGCCTACGTCGCCGGGCTGGCCGAGCACGCGGTGCCGTCGCTGCCGTTCGCCGTCCCTACCGTCAACGGGTACAAGCGGTTCCGGCCCTACTCGTTCGCGCCGGACCGGGTGGCCTGGGCGGTCGAGAACCGCGGCGTGCTTATCCGGGTGCAGGGTGCCCCCGGGGACGCCAGCGCGCACATCGAGTACCGGGCGGGCGAGCCCGCCGCCAACCCGTACCTGTACATCGCGGCCAGCCTGGCGGCCGGCCTGGACGGGGTGACCCGCGGGCTGACCCCGCCGCCGCCGGTCGAGGCCGACCCGTACTCGGCCCCGGACCTGGTGGCGCTGCCTACCTCACTCGCCGCCGCGGTCCAGGCGCTCGACCAGGACGCGTTCTACCGGTCGGCGTTCGGCGACACCCTGATTGATTACCTGGTCACGATGAAGCGGGCCGAAGTCGGGCGCTACGAGGCGGCGCTGGCCGAAGCGGGAGTGGCCGACTCGGCGGACGAGGTCACCGACTGGGAGATGCGCGAGTACTTCGAGTTCTACTAGGCAGTCCCGATTTGGCCCGCTACTTTGCCTGAGCCCTGCAGTCGTCGCTTTCCGCCCAAACTCCCGCAGGCCATGCTCGGCCCGACTCGACATGCCCCACCATCGTCAGGAAGACACCGAGCTTGACCGCGAGCTCGGGCTGGTTCAAGTCCACCGCGTGCCTATGCTCGGTGCCGTTACCGCTGTCCTTGTCTGCCCAGGACGGCCAGCCACCCGCGCAGGCCGTCCCGCCGCACCTCGGCCCGCACGTCATCCGGGGTTCCCATGACAAGTCTCAGCCCGGGCAGCGGATCCCACGCTTCGACCCGCCCGGTGAGTTCCGGATGCGCAGTGACCTCGCAGCCGAGCTCGGCCGCGAGCCGGCTGGCGGCGAACTCATCGCGCAGCCGCCGCACCGCGGCCGCCGTGAACGGAAAAAGGGGATCACTGAGCACCGGCATGATCACGGCCGTACCGCCATGGTGCCCTCACGCCATACGGCTTCGAGCTCACCCGCCGACAGTGACTGCAGCCAAGCCTGAATGCAGAGCTGCTCGGCCAGTCTCGTCGCCGTATCTGCCATAACGCACGCCCGAATCAGAGAACGGGCGCCGCCGGCCGCGAAATCGCCGGTACGGAATGCCCACAAGCGGTCGTTCGCGGTGCCGATCGTCCAGTGGTCGAATGTCTCGCGCAGCATCTCCAACGTAATTTCGCCCGGCAGCGCGGCCAGTTCCGCGTCCGCTGTCGCTGCGGTTCCCAGCTTTGCGTTTCCCTGGGCAGCCTGCTGCGCGCCCTCGTCCATGTCACTCCCGATCCGCCTGCCGATAATGCCTTCTACCGGCAGTCAAACGCCGACGTCACCTAGCTCGTAAGCGTGTGAGGCCCGCTTCTTCTAGTAGCGAGTCCGCACCGGGTGCGAAACCGCTGCATTCGCACAGGGTGTGAACCAGTCGCACTCGCCGCCAGCCGGGACGATGGCGATTACGCTGGGAATTAGAGCGACAACTCCGGGAGTGCCATGCCAGAGCCGAACATCCTTCTCGACGCGCTGATCGACGAGGCAGGCATGTCCCACGACGGATTCGCCTCTCGCGTAAATCAGGCGGGGAGCCGTCACGGCCTCGTTCTCCTCTATGACCATGCTTCAGTCCGACGGTGGATACGTGACGCGACTGTTCCCCGGGGCCGAGCCCCCGAGCTGATTTCCGAGGTCCTGTCCGTGCGCCTGGGCCGTACTGTGACCCTGACTGACGCTGGGCTGGGCCGCAGCGCCTCCGAGGCCGACGGGATCCCGCTGGCGAAGGCCGTCGACAGCGCTACGGCGCTGTGGCGCAGCGACTTCAAGCGGGCCACCGCGCTGCGTACCGCGCAGCCATTGCAGGGGGCAGCAGCAATTGCCCCGGTCTTCGAGTGGGAGAAGCCGCCCGACGACCTCGACGTGGCACGCGAGGCCGGCCACCGGGTCGGGGCGGAGCAGGTCCGGGCCCTGCAGGCCGCCAGGCTCCGGTACGAACGGATGTACCGGGAAGCCGGCGGCATCCCGGTGCGCCCGCGGGTCGTGCAGTTCCTCGCTGTGCATGCTGCCCCCCTCGTCAGGGGTGCCTACGACGACCCGACCGGCCGCGACTTGTACCGCGCCGCGGGGGGCCTGGCGGCACTGGCCGGAATCTGTGCTTACGACGCCGACCTGCAGGGGATCGCGCAGCGATACTTCTTCCAAGCACTGCGAATGGCCAAGGCATCCGGGGACCGAGGATTTGGCGGGTATGTAATCGCTCTGCTCGCGAACC
>DASWUW010000071.1:0-7893 GCA_036406335.1 Trebonia sp. | reverse complement strand
AGCGGGACAAGCTCAACCTGGTCTGCGACAAGCTGAAGCTCGGGCCCGGCGCCACCCTGCTCGACGTGGGCTGCGGGTGGGGATCGCTCACCGTGCACGCGGCCGAGTTCTACCAGGCCCGGGTCACCGGGGTCACTCTGTCGGCCGAGCAGGGCGGCTACGCCGGCCAGCGGCTGCGCGGGCTCGGGCTCGGGGACCGGGCCAAGATCCTTGTCCAGGACTACCGGGACGTGCCCGGCGGCAGCTACGACGCGATCTCCTGCCTGGAGATGGGCGAGCACGTCGGCGCGGGCCAGTACCCGGCCTTCTGCGCGGCCCTGCGCGACCGGCTCCGCCCCGGCGGCAGGCTGCTGATCCAGCAGATGTCGCGCGGGACCAACGCACCCGGCGGCGGGCCGTTCATCGAGTTCTACGTGGCCGCGGACATGCACATGCGGCCGGTAGGCGAGACCGTCGCCCTGATCGAGCAGGCGGGCCTGGAGGTGCTCGCCGTGCAGGCGATGCGCACCGACTACGTGCGCACGATCCGGGCCTGGCTGGATAACCTGGAGGAGAACTTCGCCGGGGTCCAGGAGCTGCTCGGCCCCGAGCGGGCCCGGATGTGGCGCCTGTACCTGGCGGGCGGCGCGCTGGCGTTTGAGGAGGGGCGGATGGGCGTCGACCAGATCCTCGCGGTCAAGCGCGGATGAGCGGGACCGCGTTCGGCTGGGCCGCGCTCGCGGCCGGCTGCTCGGTGTTCGCGCTGGTGGCCGTCGCGTTCGGGATCGGGGTGCGGACCCGCAAGCACACCGTGATGGACGTGGCCTTCGGCGCCTGCATCGCGGTCGCGGCGGTGGCCGGCTTCCTCGCGTCGCCCGGGCACGGCGCCCCCGGGCGCCGCTGGCTGCTGCTCGTCGCCGCGTTCGCCTGGGGCTACCGGCTCGCCTGGCACATAGCGGTGCGGGCCCGCGGCACGGGCGAGGACCCGCGCTACGCCGAGCTCATCGACCGCGCGCCGGGCAACGTCAACTGGTACGCGCTGCGCAAGGTGTACCTGACCCAGCTGCTGATCTTGTGGCTCATCCTGCTGCCGCTGCCCGCCGGACTGGTCCAGCAGGCGGCGGTGAGCCCGGTCACCGTCATCGGCGGTGTTGTCTGGCTGGCCGGATTCGCCTTCGAGGCGGTCGGCGACTGGCAGCTGACCCGGTTCAAGGCGAACCCGGCGAACCGCGGCCAGGTGATGGACCGCGGGCTGTGGCGGTATACCCGGCACCCGAACTACTTCGGCGACGCGTGCATGTGGTGGGGGCTGTTCCTGATCAGCTACGCCTCGCCGTGGCAGCTCCTCACGCTGGTCTCGCCCCTGTTCATGACGTTCATCCTGACCAAGGGCACCGGGCAGAAGATGACCGAGCGCCGGATGTCGAGCGGCGACCGTCCCGGCTACCGGGAGTACGTCGCCCGGACCAGCGGGTTCATCCCGCTACCGCCGCGCCGGGCCCGGGGCGCGTCCTCGGCCGGGCGCACCGCCTGAGCGGCATGGACACCGCTCTCGTGCTGTTCACCCGCGACCTGCGGGTGCACGACAACCCGGCGCTCGCGGAAGCCTGCGCGCGGGCCCGCCAGGTGGTCCCGCTGTTCGTGGCCGACCCGGCGCTGACCGTGCCGCCCAACCGGGCCCGCTTCCTCTCCGACTCGGTCGCGGGGCTGCGCCAGGAGCTGCGCCAGCTCGGCGGCGACCTGGTGATCCGCACCGGCGACCCGGTCGCCGAGACCATCCGGCTGGCCGCCGAGACCAAGGCGGCGGCCGTGTTCACCGCCGCCGACGTGTCCCGTTACGCGGCCCGCCGCGGGCGGGACCTGGCCCGGGAGTGCGAGCAGCACCGGATGGCGCTCGAGGTCACCCCCGGCCACCAGGTGGTGCCCGCCGGGGACCTCCGGACGGCAGACGGCGGCCACTACCGGGTCTTCACGCCTTACTACCAGGCCTGGAGTGCCGCTCGCTGGCGGCCGAGCCGCCCGGCGCCGCCGGCCGTCTCCCTCCCGGCGGGACTCGATCCGGGAGCGCTGCCCGGCCCCGGCCCGGGCGCGTCCCGGGACCTCGCTCCCGGCGGCGAGCAGGCCGGCCGGGACCGCGCCCGCGCCTGGCTCGACGGGCCGGTCAAGGGCTACGGCGGCGCCCGCGACAACCTGGCCGCCGACGAGACCTCCCGGCTGAGCGCCTACCTGCGCTTCGGCTGCGTGTCCGCCCTGGCGCTGGCCCGGGACGCGCTGACCCAGCCGGGCGGCGAGGAGTTCGCCCGCCAGCTGGCCTGGCGTGACTTCTTCCACCAGGTCACCGCCGCGTTTCCCGACCTCGGGACGCAGGACTACCGGCCCCGCCCGGACGGGGGCAGCTGGAGCGACAACCCGCGCGCGCTGGACGCCTGGCGGGCCGGACAGACCGGTATCCCGGTGGTCGACGCGGGCCTGCGGCAGCTGGCGGCTGAAGGGTTCATGCATAACCGGGCCCGGATGATCACGGCTTCGTTCCTCACTCGTACGCTCGGCATCGACTGGCGGCACGGCTGCCGGCACTTCGCCGGGCTGCTGGCCGACGCCGACGTGGCCAACAACGCGGGCAACTGGCAGTGGGTCGCGGGCACCGGCAACAATCCGCAGCCCTACCGGGTGATGAACCCGCTGCGCCAGGCGACCCGGTTCGACCCCGAGGGCGGCTACGTCCGCCGTTACGTCCCGGAGCTGGCCAGCCTGGCCGCACCGTACATCCACACGCCGTGGAAGCTGCCCGAGGGCCAGCGCCGGGCGCTCAACTACCCGCCGCCGCTGGCCGAGCTGTCCTGAGCCCGCCTCCGGCGCCGGCCGTCATCCGTCCGCCCCCGCGGGCCGGGCGGTCAGGCCCGCGGTTACACCGGCCGGACGCGGCGGCGGGTTAGCGGGTGGCGCTGACCTGGGCGAGGAGCCGCTGGTTGGAGTCCGTGGTCTTTTCCAGCAGCAGTTCCATGGCGTGCTGGCTGTCCAGGGCAGCGAGCGCGCGGCGCAGGGTGACCACCGCGGCGTACTCCGCCGGGTCCATCAGCAGTTCCTCGCGGCGGGTACCGGAAGGCACCGGGTCGATCGCCGGGAAGATCCGCTTCTCGGCCAGGTCGCGGCGTAGTCGCAGCTCCATGTTGCCGGTGCCCTTGAACTCCTCGAACAGGACGCTGTCGAGCGCGGAGCTGGTGTCGACCAGGACGGTGGACAGGATGGTGAGCGAGCCGCCTTCGTCCAGGCAGCGGGCGGCGCCGAGGAACTGGCGCGGCGGCTGGAGCGCGGAGACCGCGACGCCGCCGGTCAGGGTGCGCCCGCCGGCCGGGGCGGCCAGGTTGTAGGCGCGGCCGAGGCGGGTGAGCGAGTCGAGCATGACGACCACGTCGCGGCCGAGCTCGGCCAGCCGCTTGGCTCGCTCGATGGCCAGCTCCGCGGCCCGGATGTGGTCGGCCGGGGACTCGTCGAAGGTGGACGCGATCACCTCGCCCCGCACCGAGCGGCGCAGGTCCGTGACCTCTTCCGGGCGCTCGCCGACCAGCACGAACATGAGGTGCACCTCAGGGTGGGCGGCCGCGATGGCGCGGGCGATCGTCTTCAGCACGGTGGTCTTCCCGGCCTTGGGCGGGGCGACGATAAGGCCGCGCTGCCCCTTGCCGATCGGTGCGACGAGGTCGATGATCCGCGCGGCGGGGGACGGGTCTCCGTCTTCCAGGCGGAACCGCTCGCGGGGATAGACCGGGGTGAGGTCGTCGAACCGGGGGCGCTGCCGGGCCGCGTCGGAATCCAGGCCGTTTACGGTGTCGACGCTGACCAGGGTTCCGGCGGTGTCACCGCGGGCGCCGGCGGCTCTCTTGCCTGCGGCGTTAGTCTTACCGACGGCACCGAGGGCCGTGCCGCTGACTAGGGCGTGGACCTGGTCGCCGGGACGCAGTCCGTACTGGCGGACCCGGGCCGCGGTCAGCGGGAGGTCGTCGGCGGAGCGGCGGTAACCCGCCGTCCGCAGGTATCCTCGCCCGTCGGTGAGATCGGCGATACCGGATACCGCGACCAGTTGTTCTTGATTCTTGGTTGTTGTTTCTGCTGCGAGTGCAGTCATGAGTTCTCCTTCGGGGGAAGTAAATGCGCGCAGGCTTAACAGAGCCGCTGGCGGATACGTTAGGTATGCGCGGACTAGCGGTTGAGCTGCGCTGATGCTGAGCTTTAACAAGTCGCCGTCAGCATCTTTGAATATTTAGCGGCACCTGGCATATGGGGCACCTGCGAACCGGCCGGGCCACTCAGATGGGCACCGGGGCTAATGCGGCAACTATAACCGGAAACAACCGGGAGCGCCAGTTGCATTCCCGGCGGCCGCGATCGGCCAGCCGAGGACCGCCGGCCAGACGGCCGGCCCGGCCGGCGTTCGCGCACAGTGACCGGGATCCCGGAAGAGGGTAACCCCGGGAGCGGGTGACCCCCGAAAGGGGGTCATGACACGGCCGCGGGCGGGAAGTAGATTTACGAATGAAGCCGAGGACGGGCGTTTCCGGGCTCCTTAGCCGCTGGGGGGGATAGCGGGTTAAGGAGGGGGAGGGAGATGTCCGTCCTCGACGGCTCGATGATACAGCTCCAATTTGGTCGCCGAGGCCCGTCCGGCAGACGCGTACTTCTGCCGGACCCTCGAAAGATATTGCTTGACCGTGTCCTCGCTGATGAACATCTTTCTGGCCACGGACTTTGCGGGCAGACCGGTCGCGTAGAGCTGGAGCGCGCGCCGTTCCTGTTCGCTCAGGGAAGGCTTGCCCATGGCGTCGTCGGTGGCGAGAATGTGCGCCAGGCTAGGAGAAATCCAGTCTCCGCCCGCGGCAACCTCCCTGATCGCCGTGCGTACCCGGATGGCCGGCTCGCTCTTCAGCGCGTAGCCGCGGGCCCCGGCCCGCACCGCCGCGCGGACCGCCAGCGGCTGGTCGGACGCTGACAGGACCAGCACCCCGGGCCCGGCCGCGAGCACGGCGGCCACATTGTCCGCTACGGTCGTCCCGTCGCCTAGGCCGAGGTCGAGCAGCACCACGTCCGCGCCGCGCCCGGCACCGGCGAGCAGGTCGCTGACGGTCGCCGCAGTAGCGATGACCCGGATGTCCCCGTCTTCCGCGACCCAGCCCGCGACGCTGTCCAGGATGATCGGGTGATCGTCAACCGCGGCGACGGCGATAACACCAGTCAATCCGCACCGTCCTTGCGCCAGCTGGCCTCCAGGCATCCCTCGCCGTCCTCGGTCACGCTGACGCTGCAGTGCCAGCCCGCCGCGGCGGGCAGGCCGGCCCCGGCGGCCTCCAGGTCGACTCCGGGCAGCAGCGTCGCGCGGAAGGTCAGGTACAGCTCCACGTCATCGCCGGCCTCGAGCACGGTGAGCACGGCCTGCTGCGGGGTAAGAGCGCCGAGCACGGCGTCCACCGCGGTCGCGGCGGCCTGGGTGACCGTCCCGGGTGTAGTGCCCGGGTCGCCGATCAGCTGGACGGTAACCGTCACGCCCCTGGTCTCCGCTGCCCGCAGGGCTGGCTCGAGCCCGGCCGCCAGCCGGCCTTCCGGCACGCCGGCCAGGGACTGCCGCAGGATCGTCGCGTGCTGCGCGCACTGTTCCTGTACGCGCTGGTCACTCGGGTCGAGAGCCCCGTCGGCAATGGCCCGCAGCAGCGGCAGCGCCTCCTGCTCGAGAGCCGCGAGCCGGCCGCGCCGTTCCCGCTGGACCGCGGTCTCGGCGGCCCGCTCCGCGACCACCGAACCCGCCAGCTCGGCCTGGCGCGCGGCCAGGCCGATGTGCAGGTCGAGCGCGGACCGCAGGGCGGTAAACGCGAGCAGGGCGGCCACGATGATGTAGCCGGCCGCCGTCAGCTCGGACAGCACGATCCGGTGCGGGCCCTCGTCGCGGACGAGCAGCACCCCGTGCACCCCGAAGACAAGCAGCGCCGCCGGTAGCCATACCCAGGGCGGCCGGCTGAGCAGCACCAGCACGAGCAGCCAGGCCGTGCCGAGGATGGCCAGGTCCACGCGGCCGACGGGAGCGTTCGCCGGGCGCGCCAGGCCGACGGCGGCCACCGCGGCTACCGCGATGGCGATTGCCGCCGTGGTCTCGGCCGGGCTGAGACCGCCACTGGCGGGACTGCCCGGGCGCAGCCGGGGCACGAGCCAGAGGCTGGCACCGAGCACCCCGAGCCAGACCGCGACCGGGACGGCGGACTGCCGGTAATCCTGCGCGCTGGTCAGCGTCTGGAGCAGCGCCGCGAACGGCGGGACCACCGCGAGGGTCCAGATCACCCCGGTGACCCCGGTAGTGGCGGTGTCCCGCGCGACCTGGTGATGGCTACGGCTCACGCGCGGCCTCCTGGGCCGGGCCGCCGGCGGCGAGGTCACGCCCGGCCGGAACCAGCACCGCGGGGAACGGTGCCGTATTCCACGGAGGCCGGGCCCCGGGCGCGGCCCGCTCCGCCGACGGCGGCAGCGCCGGCGCGGGCCAGCGCAGGAACACCTCGGTTCCCCGGC
Source organism: Trebonia sp. (assembly GCA_036406335.1). Taxonomy (GTDB): domain Bacteria; phylum Actinomycetota; class Actinomycetes; order Streptosporangiales; family Streptosporangiaceae; genus Trebonia. Next base: position 1,365 of record DASWUW010000071.1, on the reverse strand, counting down.
CGGGGGCCGACCAGATGGACGCTTGCCCGCCGTACTCGGCGGCGCGCTGGGCAATCGACCGGCGCAGGCCGAGCCGGGCCGGGTCCACGTACGCCGGATCGAAGCCGGCTCCCCGGTCGCGGACGGTCACCTCAGCCCGGCACGGGACCGCGGCCTGCCCGGCGGGCCTAATGCGGACCTGGACCCAGGCCTCCCCGGTACCCGCGTGGGCGGCCACGTTGGACAGGGCCTCGCGGGTGGCGTTCACGAGCGCGGTGACGACCGGTTCCGGGATCGCCGGCCCGGCCTCGTCTGGCAGTTCAAGGTGAACGGTCAGCCCCCGGCCCCGCATGGCCGTGGCGACTGACTGCACCCGGCCCGGCAGACCCGCCAGGTCACCCGGGCCCGGCCGGCGGGCCGGGCTTTCACCCGGCCGGGGGCCCGGTCGTTCCCGCGGCGGGCGCCCGGCGCCAGCGGCCAGCGTGCCGGTGCCGGTGCCGGTAAGGGCCGCCTCGATCAGGTCGACGTCCCGACGGCTGCGATCGATGACCAGGGCCGGGTCGTCCCCGCCAGCCCGGGACAGGGCGGTAAGCGTGTTGAGTACCGTGTCGTGCACCAGCCGCTCCTGCTCGCGCCGCTCCAGGGCCACCTGCAGCGCGGCGTACTGCTCGCCGGCGGCCTGGTCGGCCCGGTTCAGGCCGGCGTCGGCCGCGGTCGCGCGGCGGTAGCAGATACGTCGGCCGCACCCGTGCACGAAGCCGATGACCAGGAGCATTATCGTCGTCACGGCGAGCGTCCGGCCGTTGGTCACCGGCTGCAGCAGCGCCCCGGCGCCGAAGAACAGGGGCGCGCACAGCGGGGGCAGCAACGACAGTACGCCCGGCGAGTACCACGCGGGGACCATGAGCTGGCCCGACAGGCTGATGACGAGCCAGCTGAACGCGTCGTCCCGGACGGCGGGCGGTACGCAGGCCTGCGCGCCGACCGCCAGCACCACGTAAACGAGGCAGTCCAGGCAGGCGAACCAGTGCGAGGGCCAGCTGCGGCGCAGCCGCGCCGCGACCACCAGTCCCCAGGCCACGGCGACCGCGGGCCCCGTTAGCCGCCAGGGATGGTGGGTGTAGAACGAGTGCCAGATGACCGTCTGCACGACGACGTAGGCGACGCCGGCGTACCGGATCCGCGCCGCGAGCGGAGAAATCACCGACCTCAAGGTGGTCATCGCGGGCCCGGGCGGCGCAGTGCCGGGATGGTCGGGCCCGCGCCACCGGAGGGCGTTACCGGTTGGCCACATAGCGCAGATAATAGGCGCGGACGCCTAAGCGCATATCCGGTATAAGGCAAATGACGGGTGCACTTACAGGAAGCCGGGAAGCGGGGATGCCT
>DASWUW010000070.1:0-3011 GCA_036406335.1 Trebonia sp. | reverse complement strand
TGACCGGGACGGTGGTGTCGGCGGAGCTGGCCGATCCGGGGTACTGGGTGCGGCACGCGCGGGAGGCGGTGCGGTTCGCCGACGGCATCCGCGCCGCGCACGCCCAGGGGGTGAGGCGGTTCTTCGAGCTCGGCCCGGGCGAGGGACTGACCGCCCTCGCGCACCAGTGCGTTGACGACGACGACGGCGTGTTCGCCGCCGCGTTGCGCACGTCTGCGGCCGAGCCGGAGGCATTCGCTGCTTTCCTCGCCCGCGTCCACGTCGGGGGCACGCCGGTGCACTGGGCCGCCTTCTACAGCGGCAGCGGCGCCCGCCGCATCGACCTGCCCACCTACGCGTTCCAGCGCCAGCGATACTGGCTCGACGACACCACCGGCAAGGCCGCGTACCCGTTGCTGGACGCTGCCGTGGAGATCGCGGACTCCGGCGGGCTCTTGCTGACCGGGCGGCTGTCCAGGACCCGCGCTCCGTGGCTGGCAGATCATGTGATCGCCGGAGCGGTTCTCCTGCCCGGCACCGTTCTCATGGAGCTGGCGCTGCGGGCCGCCGCCGTGTTCGGCGTGGCCGGCATCGACGACCTCACGCTCCATACCCCGCTCGCGCTGGCGGAGTCCGAGGCGGTCGAGATGCAGATCTCGGGCGGAGCCGAGGATGAACAAGGGAGGCGAACGCTGGCGGTGCACTCCCGCCCGGCCGGGCAACCGGGTGCGGAGTGGACACGGCACGCGACCGGGGTGCTCGGCCCGACCACGCCGGTACCGTCCATGCCGCCGAGCTGGCCCCCAGCCGATGCTGAGCCGGTCGACCTCGCGGGAGCGTACGAGCGGCTGGCGCAGGCCGGCTACGAGTACGGCCCGGCTTTCCGTAATCTGGTGGCGGCCTGGTCCGACGGCCCTGACCGGTACGTCGAAGTGCGGCTCGCGTCGACGCTGCCGACCGACGGGTACGTCGCGCACCCAGCGCTGCTGGACGCGGCCATGCACATTCTGGTGCTCGACGCCGTAGACGCCGGCGGGGGGCTGCTGCTGCCGTTCTCCTGGTCAGGGGTGCGGCTGGCCGGGACCGCCACGGACACGGTACGCGTCCGGATCAGTCGGCGGGCCGACGGCGAAGTCTCACTGGCGATCGCCGACGGGAACGGCCAGCTGCTGGGCGGCGTGGCCGCGCTTAGCCTCCGGCCCGCGCGGGGGGTGGCCGGGACCGTCCCCGGTACCCGCCTGCAACAGCTGAGCTGGACGCGAACCCCGCTGCGGCCGGCCGCTGCCGCCGGCCGGCAATGGGTGGTTATCGGTACGGATCCGGGGGCCGCGGCGATCGCCGACGCCATCCGCGCGGACGGGATCGGGGCGACGCTCTGCTACGAGCTGGCCTCCGTCGCGGAGCTGGGCAGCGGGCCCGATGTCGTGGTCCTGCCGTACCGGCCGGGCCCACCCGGCGGGGCCGACGACCCGCTCGATGCTGTGCACGAGGGCCTGTCAGAGCTGCTGGACACGGTGCAGCAGTGGGTTACTGGTGATCGCTGGGACTCAAGGCTGCTCGTGCTCGCCGACCCAGCTGCGATGGCCTCCGCGCCTGCCTGGGGCCTGCTGCGCTCGGCCATGGCCGAGCACCCGGGCCAGTTCGCACTCGCTGACGTCACCGACGGCGGGCCCGGCCAATGGCAGCTCGTGGCCGCCGCGCTGGACGCGGGCGAGCCCGAGTGCGCCGTCCGCGACGACGAGGTGCTTGTGCCACGGGTCGCCGCCAAACCGGGCGCCGAGGACCCGCCGCCTGACTTGACCACCGGGACAGTGCTGATCACTGGGGGCACCGGCGGACTGGGTGCCCTGGTAGCCACCCACCTGGTCGAGCGGCATGGCGTCCGGGACCTGCTGCTCGTCTCCCGCCGCGGCCCTTTGGCGGCCGGGTCGGCTGAACTCGTCACCGAACTGGAGCGCCAGGGCGCGACGGTCCGGGTCGACGCCTGTGACGTCGCTGACCACGCTGCGGTCGCCGCTCTGCTGGCCTCCGTCCCGGCCAGCCGCCCGCTGGTCGGCGTCGTGCACGCGGCCGGGGTGCTCGATGACGGGATCATCGAGGGACTGTCGCCCGACCGCGTCGAAGCGGTACTGCGGCCGAAGGCGGACGCCGGGTGGCTGCTGCATGAACTAACCGCGGGCCTGCCGTTGTCCGCGTTCGTGATGTTCTCCTCGGCCGCCAGCGTGCTCGGCACTCCCGGTCAGGCCAGCTACGCCGCGGCGAACGCTTTCCTGGACGCGCTGGCGCGGCACCGGGCCGGGCTCGGACTGCCGGGGGTGTCGATCGGCTGGGGACTGTGGTCGCTGCCTACCGGGATGACCACCGGGCTGTCCGGCAGAGACCGGGACCGGCTGGCCGGGGCAGGCCTCGCGGAGCTCCCGGCCGAACAAGGGCTGGCCATGCTCGACGCGGCCCTGGCCGCGACTGGACCGGTGCTGGCCGCGCGCTGGGACCTCGGCGGGGTACGCGCCCGGGCCGAGGGCGGCGGCGAGGTTCCCGCGATCTTGCGGGACCTGGTGCACCCGCGCCGTCAGGCGACGCCGGCCGGCCCAGACTCCATCGAGACCGTGGCGGCCCGGCAGGCTCCGGTGGCGGCTGACCTCGCCGGCCGGCTGGCCCGGACGGACCGGGACAGCGCCGCCTCGATCGTGCGGGATCTTGTCCGCGGGCATGTCGCGGCCGCGCTCGGGCACGGCACGGCAGCCGCCGTCGGCATGGACGTAGCCTTCAGCGAACTTGGCCTGGACTCACTCACCGGAGTGGAGCTGCGCAACCGCCTCAGTGCCGAAACCGGCCTGCGGCTGCCGGCCACGCTGGTGTTCAACCGGCCCACGGTGAACGGGCTGTCGGATTACCTGCTGGGCGAGCTGGCCCCGGCTCCCGATCAAGTACTCCGGGATGCACTCGAACAGGTGACCGCGCATCTCGGCGGTGCCGGCGCCCGGGCAGACGAGCGGGACCGGGTACTGGCCATGCTCACGGCGGCGGCGGCG
>DASWUW010000069.1:0-2976 GCA_036406335.1 Trebonia sp. | reverse complement strand
GGACACTGTCGCCGGGAAGCCGGGGGACGGAACATGACCGAGACGGCCGCCGCTGCCCTCGCCCGGCTGGGCGAGGCCTACTTCGCCGCCCAGCACGGCTACGACCCGTACAACGCCACGCTGCTCGGCCTGGACGAGTTCGACGGGCTGTCCTGCGACCCCAGCCGGGAAGCCAGCGGGCAGGCGGCGCAGCAGCTCGCGGTGATCGGCGACCAGGTCCGGGCCGTCGGCACCGCCGCCCTGACCGATGCCCAGCGGGTCGACCACCGGGTGCTCACCACGCTGGTGGAGGGCGCCCGCTCCGACGCCGAGCACTCGCTGTGGGCGGCCAACGCCTCGGCCCAGGGTTACGTCAGCCGCCAGGGCCTGATCTTCCAGGCGGTCCCGGCCATGACCGTGACCAGCCCGGAAGTGGCCGAGCGGTACCTCACCCGGCTGTCCAAGATCGGCGCGACCCTGGACGCGCTGGGCCGGCGCTACCTGGCCGAGGCCGCCGACGGGCGCACGCCCACCGCGGTCGGGGTCGGGCAGTCCATCGCCCAGCTGACCGGGTACCTGGCCATTCCGGCGGCGCGGGACGCCCTGCTCAAGCCGGCCCCGGACCCGGCCGTGCGCGCGCTCGCGCTGGCCCACGTCACCGGGACCATCCGCCCGGCCATGGCCCGGCTGGCCGGGCTGCTGCGCGGTGAGCTAGGGCCGCTGGCCCGGCCGGACGACCGGGCCGGGATCCGCGAGATCCCCGGCGGGGAGGCCGGCTACCGGGCCGCGGTCGCCCGGCACACCACCACCGCGCTCACCCCGGAGGAGATCCACGCGACCGGGCTGGCGGAGCTGGACGAGCTAGCCGGACTGTGGGCGCGGACCGGACGGGAGGCGCTGGGCGAGAGTGACTTCGCCGTCATCGCCGCCCGGCTGCGCGAAGACCCGGCGCTGCGTTTCCGCACCCGCGAGGAGATGATCGCGGCCGCCCGGGACGCCCTCGACCGGGCCGAGGCAGTCCGGGACCGCTACTTCGAGCCCTACGACATCCCCGGCTGCGTGATCGAGGAGATCAACCCGGTCGACGCGGCCGGCAGCGCGATGGCGTATTACCGGCCGCCGGGCGTCGACGGCAGCCGCCCGGGCGCGTTCTGCCTGGCCACGACCCATCCGACGGAACGCTACCGGTACGAGTCGCAGGCGCTGGCGTTCCACGAGTCAGTGCCCGGCCACCACCTGCAGCTGGCGACCGCGCAGACCCTCGACATCCCGCGCTACCGGCGGCACCTCGACGCCGAACTGTGCGCCTTCAACGAGGGCTGGGGACTGTACGCTGAGTGCCTGGCCGACGAGATGGGCCTGTACTCCAGCCAGACCGCGCGGCTGGGGATGCTTTCCTTCGCCGCGCTGCGTGCCTGCCGCCTGGTCGTCGACACCGGCCTGCACCACCTGGGCTGGTCCCGCCAGCAGGCCGTCGACTTCATGTACGCGCATACCGCTACCACCCGCGACCACGTGCGCAGCGAGGTCGACCGCTACATCGGCTGGCCTGGCCAGGCGCTGGCCTACGTCACCGGCAAGCGCGAGATCACCCGGCTGCGGGAGCAGGCCGAGCGGGCGCTTGGCCCCCGGTTCGAGCCGCGCCGGTTCCACCACGCCGTGCTGCGCAACGGCGCCGTCCCGCTGACCCTGCTCGACGACGAGATCGGGCGCTGGACCGCCGCGGAGGCCCGAGCGTGAACATCACCATCATCGGCGCGGGGGCGATCGGCGGCACGCTCGGCGCCCACCTGATCCGGGCCGGCCACGACATCACCCTGTGCGACGCCGACGAGGCGCACGTCGCCGCCATCCGCTCCCGCGGGCTGACCATCGAGGGCCCGGTCAACCAGTTCACCGTGGCGGCGCCCGCGATCACCCCCCGCGAACTGCCCGAACGCGTCACCCAGGCCATCGTGGCGGTCAAGAGCCTGCACACCCGGGCCGCCGCGGAGCTGCTGCGCGGGCGGCTCGCGCCCGGCGGCTGCGTGCTGACCGTGCAGAACGGGCTCACAGCGGACGTCCTCGCCGAGGCGGTCGGCCGTGAACAGGTCATCTCGTCGTTCGTCAACTTCGGGGCCGACGTCATGGGCCCGGGGCGCATCATGCAGGGCAACATCGGGACGTTCCGCGTCGGCGAGCTGGACGGCGGCCGGATCACCCCGCGGGTCCGTGCCTTCGCCGCCGCGCTTCCCTACGCCGAGCCCACCGGCAACGTGCTCGGCTTCCTGTGGGGTAAGGAAGCCTACGGAGCCATGCTGTGGGCGGGCGCCGTCTCCGACCTGACCATCGCCGAACATCTCCAGAACCCCCGTTACCAGCCGGTCATGCTCGCCGTCGCCCGGGAGGTCCTCGCCCAGGCGCCGGTCCGGGTCGAGAGCTTCGACGGCTTCGAGCCGGACGACCTGGAGGGGTCGCTGGGCCGGCTGGCCGAGTTCAACCGGGGCAGCGCCAAGCAGTACAGCGGCATCTACCGCGACCTCGTGGTCCGCAAGCGCAAGACCGAGATCGACGAGGTCCTGCGCGACATCAGCGGCCCTGTCTTCAGCAAGGTCGCCGAGATGATCCACGACATCGAAGCCGGGCGGCGGGTCAACGAGCGCGCCAACCTCGACGAGCTAGCCGAGTTCGTCGCCGCGTTTCCCCGGCGCGAGTACGGCAGTGTCCAGTTGGGTTGTGACCTGGTCAGACGCAACGGTTACCGGGAAATAGGGACAGCCGCCCCGAGATCATCAGCTTGTGAGGACAAACGAAAAAGCGGCGGCCGCTGCTGCCAGGACAGGGGCCCGGAAGGCGGTGCGGGAGCGGTCTGCCCGGGCAGGCCTGCTGCGGCCGTGCTTCCTGCGCGGACGCGGGGAAGAAGCTGCTGAAGGGCAACCGGGGCTGGGAGGTCCGCTCAGCGGGCAGCGGCTCGAAGGGCGAGCGCTGGTACGCCTGGGCCTGGGTCGCCACCGCCTC
>DASWUW010000068.1:0-2453 GCA_036406335.1 Trebonia sp. | reverse complement strand
CGCCTGGCCGGACGGCCTGCCGTCCGCCCTGTCCGGCGAGAACGGCCCGACCAACCCGTTCAACTACTCCGGCATCAGCGAAGACAGGACCTGCGCCTAGGACGCGGCCGAGCCGGCGGCCGCAGTGGCGAAGCACGGGACCGTTCGGGCTGGGGGCTAGCTGCCGTCGTCGGACAGGGTCAGCTCGGTGTTGTGGTAAGCGGCGCGGCCGGCCAGCTCGGGGCTGTAGCGGGCGATGATCTGCCGCACGCGGCGGGTCGCGAGGGGGCCGAGCAGGTTGTAGCAGGCGATGAACAGCTCCCGGGCGGCGGCGCGGGGCCAGGCCGGGGGGAGCAGCTCGTCGGGGAGATCGGGGTCCATGGCGGGGAAGGCGCGCCACTCGTTCATCACCCGGGTGCGCGCGACCAGCGCGTCGGCCACGCTCACGTGGCCCGCCTCGGTCTGGTCGCGGAGCATCCCGGCGAACGTGGTGAACTCGTCGTACCGCTCCCGCAGGCCGCTCAGGTCCCAGGCCCGGGCCGGGATGTCGAGGACGGCTCCCGCCGGGGTCGCGGGGCCGGGCATGGGCAGCGCGGTGGCCCGGAACGCGGTGGCGGTGGCGATGCCGAGGTTCTTCAGCTGGCCGATGACCTCTTCGGCGTGGTCCCGGGGGGAGACCCACAGCCCGTCGTAGAGCGGGGCGAAGCCGAGCCAGCGCAGTGCCTTGCGCAGCTCGTCGCGGGCCGCGCGGTGCTCCTCGGGGATCGAGAACGCGACCAGTGACCACATCCCGTCCCACTGCGGCCGGCCGCCGCCAAACGAGAAGATCCGCCGGGCGCCGTCATCGAGCACGTCCGCGGCCCGCACGGACAGCTGGACGAACGTCCGCCGTCCGTTCCGCGACGTCTCCAGCAGCCCGTTGCGGGTCAGCCGGGACAGCGCGGCGCGGGCGGCCGAGTCGCTGACGCCAAACTCGGCCAGCAGCGCCACGATGGCGGCCGACGGCAGCGGCTCGGTCCGCTGCCACCAGTAGTCACCCAGCAGCGTGAGCAGCAGCCGCGGCGGCCGCTGCGCGGCCGCTCCGGGCGAGGTCCACGGCTGAGGGACGCCGTCGTCCTCGAGTGGATCGACAAGGGTTGTCACGCTGCTCACGATGGTGCCCACATTGATAGAGAATAACTTTGGCGGGTCAATGCCCAGGAATCGGAAGCAGTTATTCCACAGAATGTCGCAAAGGTCGTCGTCCGAAAGCGACATCGACTGCAGGGTCTTCGCGATGGGCTGTTCCCGGCCCATCGCCGGGAAGTCCGAGCCGACCAGCAGCCGGTCGGTGCCCATCATGTCGGCCAGGTACCTGATCGCGCGGTGGTCGAACACCAGGGAGTCGTAGTAGAACCGGCGGGCGAGCTCGACGGGGCTGTGCTCGGCGAACCAGGGGGCTGCTTCGGGCCGCTCCGACTCCGGCAGCGGCGGCTCCTCGTTCCAGGTCCGGCCCCAGAACCACTGGGCCCGGGTCAGGATCAGCGGGAACCCGCCGCCGGCATGGCTGAAGGAGATCTTCAGGCCGGGGTACTTTTCCGCGACCCCGCCGGCGATGATCGACGCCGCCCCGAGTGACGCCTCCGCGCCGACGCCGAACGTGGCGACGGCCGCCCCGGGCACCCGGTCGGTGGGGGCGGGCAGGCCGTGCACGAACACCGCGGTGCCCAGGCGCTCGGCCTCGGCCCAGAAGCCGTCGAACCGCGGGTCGTGCAGCGAGTCCCCGTTGATGTGGGAGGCGATCTCGACGCCGGCCAGGCCCAGCTTGGCCAGCTCGGTCAGCTCGGCGGTGCCCAGGTCGGGATCCTGCAGCGGGACCGTGCCGAGGCCGTAGAACTTCGCCGGGTAGGCGGCGACCAGGCCGGCGATGTACTCGTTGGTGACCCGGCACAGGTCGCGCCCGGCCGGCCCGGGAACGCGGTAGTTGAGCAGGGCCGGGAACGGGGACAGCAGCTCGGCGTCGAGGCCGGAGGCGGCGGAGGCCTCCAGGCGTTTTTCCGCGTCGAACCAGACCCGTTTCGCCGGGAACCGCATCGGCCCGTTGACCAGCAGCCGGGTGTCCGCTGAGGGCCCGTCCTCGACCGAGGGCCAGGCGGCCGGGTCGCAGCCAGCCGGAGCCGGGCCGAAGTCGCCGGGGAAAATGTGGGCGTGCGAGTCGATGATTGGCATGAGCGGGTGATTCTCCCTCCCGTCGGGACTACAGGCCCGGCATGACCGCTACGTGGATGCCGTCTTCGCCGGGCACCTCGCCGGCCAGCAGCTTGATCGCGTGCTCGACGTCGTCCAGGCCGTACTTGTGGGTCTGCATCTTCTCCAGCGGGAACTGGCCCGACTCGATCAGCTGGATGGCGTCGGTGTAGGCGGCGGCGTCCACCGAGAACGCGCCCTTCACGGTCAGCGCCTTGTTGATCAGCGTGTCGGTGGTCACCGGGATC
>DASWUW010000067.1:0-7019 GCA_036406335.1 Trebonia sp. | reverse complement strand
GGGCGGCCGCGCCGTCCGGGCTCCACGGTCCCGGCTGGGTGAACTCGCCCTCGATGAACGTCAGCACCTCCCGGCCGCCGGGCTCCAGACCCGAGCCGACCAGCCGGGGCGCCGCGGCGAAGCCGACGTCCTCCAGGTGGCGCAGCAGCGCGTGCACGGCCGGGTCCACGGGCCGGCAGCGCGGATTACCGTGTCGCCGCGCCGGTGGACGACGGTCCGGCCGCCGCCTCCCAGCCGGATCAGGTCATCGGGTGCGGTCATGGTTCATCGTGAACCGGGACGGGCCTGGCCGGCGAACGGTTTTTGGTCTGCCGGGCCGGGCGCTAACTAGGCCGGGGTGCCTCGTCGGCCGTTTCGACGCTGGCCGTTTCGACGCTAGCCGTCTCGGCCGGCTCCGCCGGCCCGGTCTGCTCGCCGGGCGCGGCCTCGACCTCGGCCTCGGCCTCGGCCGGCGTGGCGTTCGGCGCCTCAGCCGGCTCCTCGTCCACGGCCGCGGCGGCGGTAGTGCCCGCGGCGGCCGTCTTGCGGCGCTTGCTCATCACGTGCCGGACGACCATGGCGATGATCAGCGCCACCAGGGCGATGGCGACGTACAGCGAGTACCGGGTGATGGCGTCGTAGATCGTGGTGATGTGCTGGCCGGCGAAGTAGCCGATGCTCACCCAGGCACCGACCCACAGCGCCCCGCCGATCGCGTTGGCGATCAGGAACTTGAGCCAGTGCATGCCGGTAATGCCGGCGATGATCCCGTTGGCCTGCCGCAGTCCCTCGATGAACCGGGCCACCGTAATGATCTTGGTGCCGTGCCGCTCGAAGAAGTGCTCCGTCTTGTCGAGCCGCTCGGCCGTCAGGAAGATGTACTTGCCGTACCGGTCGATAAGCGCCCGGCCGCCGAACCGGCCGATCGCGTACCCGATGTTGTCGCCCACCACCGCCGAGGCGAACGCGACCACGCCGACCGCGACGACGTTGAGCCGCCCGGACCCCGCGTAGATGGCCCCCGCGATCAGCACCGTCTCACCCGGAACCGGGATGCCGAAGTCTTCGACCAGGACCAGCACCAGGATGGCCCACAGCCCGTAGTGCCCGAGCGGCCCCGAGAGCGAGTTCAGGAATCCGGGCAGCACCGGCTGCGTTCCGCCGCTTAGCGCGGCTGCGACGGTGTTCAGCACCTGTCTGTATCCCCCGGTTCCTCAGCTGCCGTCCAGCTGAACGGCGGGTTGCGCTAAAGAGTAGTCGTTACGGCGCGCGGTAATGGCCTCTCCCGCCGCACCCGTCAAGATAACCGCAAGAAGCAGCTTGCTCGAGATGGCGGCTCGTGATCACCGAGGATCCGGGGTCAGGAACTCGGGCGGGGCAGCGGGGGTGCGGCTGACCGCGACGGGTTACACGGGCGAATGCCCGCCGCCGCCGGGCTCGATCAAGGGGGCGGTGGTGAGCGCGAGCAGCAGGCCGGCCAGGTCGTCCAGCGGCACGATGTGGTCGGTGATGCTGTCCCGGAGCATGGTGGCACCGGGCATGGACTTGCGGGCGGAGGTTTCCGGGCTGGAAACGATGACAGTGCCGCCGAACCGGTGCACGGCGGTGGCGCCGGTGGCGGCGTCCTGTCCTTCGCCGGACAGCACTACGGCGACCACCCGGCTGCCAACCGCCAGTGCCAGCGTGGTGAGCAGCAAGTCCGCCGAAGGACGGTAGGGCGGCACGGATCCCGAGGCGATGAGCGCGATAGTCTCGTCTGGCGTGATCAGTGTGTGTTCCCCGGGCGGGGCGACGAACACGTGTCCCGGGCGGAGCGGTTCGCCGTCTTGCGCCCACTTGACCGTCAGGTCGGTCGAGCGCCCCAAGATCTCCGGCAGGTAGCTGTGCGGGTCCGGCGGCAGGTGCTGCAGGATGACGACGGCGGCGGGCAGGTCAGCAGGCAGCGGCGCCAGGATCGTCCGCAGCGCGTCCAGTCCTCCGGCCGAACAGGACAGCACCACGACCGGGTATTCGTTCACGGGCTCACATTCCTGACTCTCATAGCAGGAACTTATCCTCGACCGGCCGGACGAGCCGGCCGGGAGGTCAGGCGCCGTCGGGGATCTCGGCAGCTTAATTGTAGGACAGTGGCCGCGGTCTTGGCTTTGGTCTTCCTGGTTCAGGTCTCGGCGGCCGCCGCCGCGGCGACGGTCTCGGCTGCCGCTGTGAACGCCTGCGCCAGCGGCACGGCGGTCAGCCCGGACTGCCAGGGACGGGCTCCGTAGGCGGTCAGGGCGGAGGTGATCGTCTCCGGGGTCGCCGGGGACGGCGGTTCCCAGGTCAGCCGGCGCAGCGTGTCCGGGGTGAGCAGGTTCTCCACCGGCAGCTGATGCGCGGCCGCGAGTGCGCTGACCGCTTCCCGGGCGGCGGCGAGCCGGGCCGCGGCGGCCGGGTCTCGCTCGGCCCAGCGATGGGTGGGCGGCGGTCCCGGGGCGGTGGGGGCGCCGGCCACCTCGGGCAGTTCCGGTTCGTCCATCTCCCGGGCGCGGAGCACGGCGGCCGACCAGCGGTCGGTGTACTTGCGCGCGTTGCGGGCGTGGAAGCCGCCGATCCGGTCCAGCTGGGGCCGGCCGCCGGGCGGCGGCTTGGCCGCCTCCGCCCGGGCGGCGTCGACGATGGCCTGGTCGCCCAGCACGCGGCGGGGGGACAGGTCGAGCTCGCGGGCGATCTCGTCCCGGGTCTGCCACAGCTCGCGCACTACCGCGAGCGCCCGCCGGGTGCGCACCTTGTGGATCCCGGACGTGCGCCGCCACGGGTCGGCCCGGGGCGGCGCCGGGGGAGCGGCCGCGACGGCGGCGAACTCCTGGCGGGCCCACTCGGTCTTTCCCTGCTCCTCCAGCTGCGCGGCCAGGGCGTCGCGCAGCTCGGCCAGCACCTCGACGTCGAGCGCGGCGTACTTGAGCATCTCCGTAGGCAGCGGCCGCACCGACCAGTCCGCGGCCGAGTGCTCCTTGGCCAGCCGGAAGCCGAGCACCTCCTCCAGCATGGTGCCGAGCGCCACCCGCGGGTAGCCGAGCAGCCGCCCGGCCAGCTCGGTGTCGAACAGCTCGCGCGGCTGGTAGCCGATCTCGGCCAGGCACGGGAGGTCCTGGGACGCCGCGTGCAGCACTGCTTCGACGTCGGCCAGCGCCGCATTCAGCCCGGACAGGTCGGGGCAGCCGACCGGGTCGATCAGCACCGTCCCGGCGCCTTCCCGGCGCAGCTGCACCAGGTAGGCCCGCTGCCCGTAGCGGTAACCGGAGGCGCGCTCGGCGTCGACCGCGACCGGTCCGGTCCCGGCGGCCAGCCGGCTCACCGCCTCGGCCAGGTCGTCCGCCGCGGCGGTCACCGGCGGCAGTCCGTCGGCGGGCTCCAGCAGGTCGATGATCTCCCGCCCGGGCTCGCCGTCGCCGGCCGCGGCGGCCGCGACCTCTTCCGTCACTTCTGTATCGGTTACTTCCGTCACATGGCCCTCCTCGTCGGGGCCGGCCTCATCGTGCGGGGCGCTCATGGCCGTCACCGGCGCCGCCGGCTGCGGCCGGTGCCCCGGCCCGCCTGATCCCGGCGGCCCAGGGCCCGGGTTCCCGGCGGCTGGGCCGGCAGCCCCGCCGCCGCGGCGAGCACGTCGCTCCAGGCGAGGACGGCCCCGCTGATCTCGTCGTCGGTATCTTGGTCGGCGGGACACCAGGACGCGCGCAGCTCGAACGCGGTCGCCGGCGGCTCGTCCTCCTTGGTCCCGTATCCTTCGGTGATCACCCTGGTCACGGTACCGCTAGGGACGGCGTATCCGGGAGCGTGCAGGTCAAGCGCGTCGGTCAGCCAGGACCAGCCGACCTCGCCGAGCAGCGGGTCGGCTGCCATTTCCTCTTCCACGTCGGCGTGCACCTGCACCACTACGCGGAACGGTCCCGTCCAGCTCTCCTGCCCCGCCGGGTCATGCAGCAGGATGAGCCGCGCCGTGCCGGCCTCGACGCTGTCCCGGTAGGCGGTGGCGGCGAGCGCGAAGGCGTTCGGGGCGAGCCGCTTGGGCGCGGGCCACTCTTCGAACTCGATGTCGTCTCTGACCTCGGCCACCGCAGCGCGGCCCGCCTCGAGCGCGGCCACCGCCGCGGCGAAGCCGGGTACGGCTGCCTGCGCGGGATCCGGGCCGGCCGGCGCGCTGTCGGCCGGGACCCCGTCCCCGCCCGCCCGCGTCGCCGCGGGGGTGTCCGCCAACCTCATGGCCTGAGCGTACGTCGTGCCCGGCGGCCCGGCGAGTGCGGGCGGCCGGCGGAACCGGCGTGAGTTTCGGTCGCGCGGTTACGCCGCACGGACGGACTGTCTGGCCGGGACGGTGGCTGCTTCACGGCCGGCCGTGACAACGATGCCCATGAATACTCCGGCGCCGCAGCCCGAGCAGATCCACTCGGGGCACTCGCCGCCGGCGTCCGGGCACCGGTCGTCGAGCTGCTGGCCGCGATGGACCTGCTCGAAGGCCTCGTCGCCACCACACCCGGGACAATTTCCCAGCGGCTGCGTCATCGCGTTGCCCCCTACGCTTGCGTGCTTGCTGATTACCGAGCGGTACATGGCGGACTATCCCGATCTTGGCACGCAGGTGCGCGATTTCGCAGGAACTTACCCGGCGTGTCGCCGGGCCGGCTAAGGGCTCCGGTAGACTCCCGAGGTGATCCAGCCCTCGCCGAGCGCGCCGCAAAGCTCACTCTTTATCCGCGCCTGCCGGGGCGAACCGGTGCCGCGTACCCCGGTCTGGTTCATGCGCATGGCCGGCCGGTCGCTCCCCGAGTACCGCCGGGTGCGCGAGGGCATCCCGATGCTGGAGTCGTGTACCCGCCCCGAGCTGGTCACCGAGATCACCCTGCAGCCGCTGCGCCGGTACGACGTGGACGCGGCGGTCCTGTTCAGCGACATCGTGGTCCCGCTGCGGGCCACCGGCGTGGACGTGGACATCAAGCCGGGCGTCGGCCCGGTGGTGGCCCAGCCGGTCCGCCGGACGGCCGACGTCGAACGGCTGCGCGACCTGGAGCCGGGCGACGTCCCCTACATCAGCGAAGCGGTGAAGTCGCTGACCGGCGAGCTCGGCGGCAAGCCGCTTATCGGCTTCGCCGGCGCCCCGTTCACCCTCGCCTCCTACCTCATCGAGGGCGGCCCGTCTAAGAACCACGACCGGACCCGGGCGCTGATGTACGGCGACCCCGGGCTGTGGCACGCGCTGATGGACAAGCTCGCGGGCCTCGCCATTGCGTTCCTCCAGGTCCAGGTCGAGGCCGGGGCCGCCGCGGTCCAGCTGTTCGACTCCTGGGTCGGCGTGATCAGCCCGGAGGACTACCGGCACGCGATCCTGCCGCACACCCGCCGGATCTTCGCCGCCCTGGCCGCCTCCGGCGTGCCCCGGATCCACTTCGGCGTCGGCACCGGCGAGCTGCTCGGCCTGCTCGGCGAGGCGGGCGCGGACGTGATCGGGGTGGACTGGCGGATCCCGCTGGACGAGGCCGCCCGCCGGGTCGCCGCCGTCACCGGGACGGGCAGGGCGCTGCAGGGCAACCTGGACCCGGCGGCGCTGCTGGCCGGCTGGGACGTGGTCGAGCCCCGCGCCCGCGCGGTGCTGGACCGCAGCCGCGCGCTTACCGACGGCTACGTCTTCAACCTGGGCCACGGAGTTCTCCCCGAGACCGACCCGGGCATCCTCGCCCGCCTGACCGACCTCGTGCACGAGGTCTCCGCCGCGTTACCGGTTCTTTACACGGCGTGCGCGGCGGCGGTGTACTGCTCGGCATGACGAATACGACGAGTACGGCGGGCACCCTGAGGTCCGCGGCTCCTGCTTTTCCGGTCACCACTGCGCCCGAGCTGCCGGGCACGGTGGTGGAACGGAATCTCGGCATCGCGTTTGGTCTGGTGGTCCGGGCGATGGGCATCGGCAAGACCGTGGCCGGCGGGATTTCGTCGCTCCGTCAAGGCGAGGTTTCGCAGTTTACCGAGGTTCTCGAGGACGCCCGCAGGCACGCGATCGACCGGATGATCGAGAATGCGAAGCTGCTTGGCGCCAACGCGGTGATCGCGATGCGCTTCGACTCTACCGAGATCGGCAAGTCGCGCGCCGAAGTCGTCGCCTACGGCAGCGCGGTGGTCGTCAGGCCGGCCGGCGTCAGGCCGCCGGCCGGCGGCTGACCGGGCTCAGGTCCGGGCGGGCCCGGAGCGGGCGACGGTGAGGTACCAGCAGCCGCCCACGAGATTGAGCGCCCCGAGAACCAGGAAGAAGGCGGCCCATCCGTAGACGCCGTACGCGAGGCAGATGACGCCCGCGGCGGCCGCGACACTGCCGCCGGCCAGACGCCCGGCGCCGAAGAAGCGAAGGTGGCGGTACTCATAGGGCACGATCAGGCGGCGCAGGCCGGTTCGCGGGGGAGATGCCCACCAGCCGCGCAGGCCGCGGGTCTCGGTGCTGTCGTCGAACGCGTTCATCGGGATGTCTCCTGTAGCTGTGCGGTGGTCATGGACCGAGTATGGGAAGACGCGCTGGTGGCTGACTTGCGGCCGGCTTGCGGCCCGGTTGCGGACCCGTCAGAGTGGGGTCGTTCCTCTTCCCCAGCGAGGTGCGCGTGATCGAGGTCCGGGTGCTCGGCCCGCTGCAAGTCATCGTCGATGACGTCCCCGCCTACGTTGGCGGGCCGAGGCAGCGGTGCGTCCTGGCCCGGCTGATCGCCGGACACGGCCGGGTGGTTTCCGCCGACCGGCTTATCGAGGATCTCTACGCCGATGACGCGCCGCCGCAGGCCCTCGCCGCGGTGCAGTCGTATGTTTCTCATCTGCGCCGTGCGCTGGAGCCGGGCCGGCCAGCCCGGGCCCCGTCCGGAGTCCTGGTCACGTCCCCGCCGGGGTACGCGATCCAGCTTGGCCGGGACGCGGTTGACGCCTGGTCCTTTGAGGACGAGATACTCCAGGCCGCCGGGCTGAACGACCCCGCCGCAGTGCAAGGCCGGCTCTCGTCCGCGCTGGCGTCCTGGCGCGGTACGGCCTTC
>DASWUW010000066.1:0-5215 GCA_036406335.1 Trebonia sp. | reverse complement strand
CGCTCCGGGCGGGGCCCCCGGCCCCGGGCCCCGGGTTCCCGGCCGGCCCGGCCGCGGGCCCGGCCCGGGTGGCGGTGTACCGGCACGCGCTCGCCTGGTACGTGACGATCTTCATGGGCATGCAGTCGCTGGTGTACTACGCGACGCTGTCCTGGCTGCCGAGCATGCTCCGTGACCGGGGGGAGAGCGCAGCCGGGGCGGGTGACCTGCTCGCCCTGATGGGCGTGGGCAACCTGGCCGTCTCGCTGGTCGTCCCGGTGGCCGCGCAGCGGATGCGCTCGCAGCTCGTGCTGGTGATCCCGACGGTCCTGGCGGTGGCGGGCGGCCTGGCCGGCCTGCTGTACGCGCCGCTGGGCGGGGCGGTCGCCTGGGCGCTGATCCTCGGCGCGGGCCAGAACGCCGCGCTGGCGCTGGCGATCTTCTTCACCGCGGCCCGCTCGCCGCGCGCCACGGTAGCCGCCTCGCTGTCCGGGATGGCGCAGGCGGTCGGCTACCTGCTCTCCGCCGCCGGCCCGCTCGAGGTGGGCCTGCTGCACTCGGTCACCGGCAGCTGGACGGTCCCGGTGCTGGTGCTGTTCGCCTTCACCGCCGTCATGCTGGTGTTCGGCGTCCTCGCCGCCCGGCCGGGCATGCTGCCCGACCCCGACCCCCGTCCCGACCCGCACCCAGGGCCGGCCGGGGGGACAGCATGACCGCGCCGGCGGGCTTTGACCTGGACCTGACGCTGATCGACTCGCGCCGCGCGATCATGGCGTCGTTCGCCCGGGTCGCGGTCGAGACCGGGGTGGCCATCGACCCGGCTGACGTGGACCGCCGCCTCGGTATCAAGCTGCAGGACGAGCTTGCCTACTGGTTCCCGCCCGGCGAGATCGACGCCGCCGTAGGCATCTACCGGGCGCACTACCGCCAGCTGCTGGGGCCGATGACCACGCGGCTGCCCGGCGCGGGGGAGGCCCTGGCCGCGGTGCGGGCGGCCGGCGCCCGGGTCGTGGTGATCACCGCCAAGCAGGAGCTGGCCGCCCGGTTGAGCCTGGAGAGCGTCGGGCTGACCGCCGACGAGCTCTACGCCGACGCCCACGGACCGGAGAAGGCGGTGATCCTGGCCGCGCTGGGGGCGGCCGTCTACGTGGGCGACACCCCGGCCGACATAGCGGCGGCGGTCGCCGCCGGGGCGCACCCGGTCGGCGTCGCCACCGGGTCGTTCACCCCGGAGCAGTTGCGCGCGGCCGGGGCGGCGGACGTGCTCGCCTCCTTGACCGAATTCCCCGTTCTGTACCGCGAAATCATTGCTTAGCCCTTATCGGCGCCCTATTCCGACCCCACTATCGAACGCGGGACATTGCCGTCCTGACCGGCGAACCCAATGATCAAAATCAGGCATGGCCACCGCGAGGCAGGTTGATGCTGGGTAGGGTACGCCCGTGAGTTCGGTGCTGGAGCGTCGCGAATCGGTTACAACCAGTAGCAAAATCGCGGAGACCCGCCTGCTGCTGATCGGCGTGACGGCGTTCGCTGCCGTGCTGGCGGGCTGGCTGGCCTACGCCTGCACCCGCTGGTCCTTCGCCACGGTCGACCCGGCGGACCTGCAGGTGTATAAAAACGGCGGCCTTATCATCCGGCACGTCGCTCCGACCTACGACCCGTCGTTCCAGTACCCGCTCTACGACTGGCCTAAGAGCCAGGTCGCGCTCAAGTTCACCTACACGCCGTTCGCCGCGCTCTTCTTCGCCGTCATCTCCTTCGTGCCCTGGTCCGTGCTGCCGAGGCTGTCCCAGGCGGCGAACCTGCTGTTCCTGGTGGCGGCCGCGTGGTTCACGGCCGGGGCGCTGGGCTGCCGCGGCTGGCGGTCCCGGCTCGGCGGCGCGCTGCTGGGGGCCGCGGCCGGCCTGCTGACCGAGCCGGTCTTCCGCACCCTGTACCTCGGGCAGATCAACCTGCTGCTGATGGCCGCGATCATCGGGGACCTGCACCAGCCGGACCGTCGCCGGTTCAAGGGCCTGGCCGTGGGGCTGGCCGCGGGCATCAAGCTGGTCCCGCTCGTCTTCATCCCGTACCTGCTGCTGACCCGCCGGGTGCGGGCCGCCGCGGTGGCCGCCGGCACGTTCGCCGTCACCGTCATCCTCGGCTTCGCCGTCGTCCCCGGCGACGCTGGCGACTGGTGGCTGCACGGGCTGTTCCTCTCCGACGGCCGGGCCGGCTTTGTCGGCTGGGGCGGCAACCAGTCGCTGCGGGCCGTCGTCACCCGGTTCGCCGGCTCGGTCAACGGCGGGACCGGCGCCTGGCTGACCGCGGCGCTGCTGGTCGGCGTGACCGGCCTGGCCTGCGCGGTCGTGCTGGACCGGGCAGGCCACACCCTGCTCGCGGTACTGGCGACGGCGCTTGTCGGCCTGCTCGACTCACCGATCAGCTGGGACCATCACTGGGTATGGGCGATACCCGGCATAATGGCGGCCGGCCACTATGCCGGGCGCCGTTGGCAGCAGGGCCGACGGAGGGCCGCAGCCTGGTGCGGTACCCTCGCCGCCGCGCTGCTGGCGGTCTTCGCCCCCTGGCCGGGCCGCCTGTGGAGCGTGCCGGCGACCGGGCCGGGCGACTTCACCCACGGGCTTATCTGGGCCGCGCCAAACAGCCGGGTCACCGAGTACGTGCTGTTCGGGGACAATCCCGGGTTCAGGGAGTACCACTGGCGGGGGCTGCAGAACCTGTCGGGTAACGCCTTCGTCCTGGCCGGCCTGGCCCTGCTGGTACTGCTGGCAGTCGTCGCGGTCAGGACGCGGCGCGCCGCGGCCGCACCGCTCGCTTGACCGGCCGTGCGCCGGCCAGCATCTCGCCCGCGGACTTCTCCGTCACCAGCGCCCCGAAGGCGTCGGCGTCCATCGTTACCCGCCGCGGCAGGTCTTCGCCGGGAAGGTAGAGGTCGAGGACCGCGACCCGCAGGGCGTCCTTCTCCATCGCCAGGGCCTCGTCCGCCAGCGCCTCGATCTCCACCGGGCCGTCGCCCAGCTCGGGGTGCTCCTGAATCACGATGCGCGCGAGCGCGTCCTCCCGCATGATGAGCTGCCCGCTCAGGTCGCTAAACCGGACGGTCTTCTGACCCATGATGATCCGACCCCTTCATCCGAACGTTTTTACTGAACGCGGTTACCAAGGGTCAACCTAACCGTAATCATGTTCGCTTGTCAAACGCCTGTTCTAGGCGTAAATCCTATCCGAATCTCTGGTCGATCGCGGTTTTTGCCGCGCCCGCCTATACCGGTTTGCGCATCTGCTGCGTGGTGACCTCGTACCCCAGGCTCTCGTAGAGTGACCGGGCGATCGTGTTCTGGCCGTGCACGTTGAGCCCGAGCGACGTCATCCCGCGGGACCGGGCCTCCCGCTCGGCGAGCTGCATGGCCGCCCGTCCGTATCCGAGGCCGCGGAACGGCGCCTCGATCTCGACCTCGAACACCCACGCCATCAGCGGGTCGGGGTCCGGTCCCGGTACGCCCAGCCACAGCCAGCCGACGGGAACGTCCCCGGCCAGCACCCGGAACACGAGCTGCCCCGGGGTGGCGAACCCGGCGCTGAAGTACCGTGCGGTGTCGCGTTCCGCCTTCTCCTGCGCCTCCCGGGGGGGCATCGCGCCCGACGCGGCGATCAGCCCGGCATACCCGGCGACCTGGCGCGGCAGCCAGTGGTGGAACTCGTCACGGGTCATCGGGCGGAGCCGCAAAGTCTGGTCGGTCACCCCTGAAATCTAATCCCGTCCGGCGCGTCCCCGGTCCCGTCCGCCTGCCCCGCGGGCCACGCTGACGTCAGTCCCGGGCGGTACCCTCGTCCCGGAGGAAGCGATGAAAGAGGGAACGGCGTCGCACACCGCGCGCAGCGTCGCCGCGCACCGCCTCGACTACACGCGGGCCGCCGCCGCCCACGGCGACCCGGCGGCCGACGAGGCCCTGGCCCGTGACGTCGCCGCGGGCCTGGCGCCGAAGGCCGGGCGCATGCACGAGTACCTGCGCGGGCGCACTGACTTCTTCGACCGCGCCGTGACCGACGCCCTCGGCCGCGGTGTCAGTCAGGTCATTGCCGGCGGGGCCGGCTACGACGGCCGGGCCCTGCGCTACGCCGGGCCCGGCGTGCACTGGTTCGAGGTCGACCACCCCGCCACCCAGGCGGACAAGCGGGAGCGCCTCGCCCGGCTGGGGCTCGACGCGCGGTCGGTCCGGTTCATCGCCGCTGATTTCACCGCCGACCCGGTCGCCGGACCGCTGCTCGAAGCCGGGCTCGACCCCGCGCGGGACACGCTGGTCCTGCTGGAGGGCGTCGCCGTCTATCTGGACCGGCCCGTGCTGGAGCGCGTGCTGGGTGAATTCCGCCGGGCCGTCCCCGCCGGGAGCACCCTCGCGGTCAGCGTCTCCGTCCGCGCCCCGCAATCCGGTACCCGCGTCCGCTTCCAGCAGCGGGCCGCCACCGCGGGCGAGCCGGCCCGCACCGTGCTCACCGCCGAGCAGGCGGCCGGGCTGCTGGCCGGCGCCGGCTGGGAGGTCAGGCCGGGCAGCGGCCGGCAACGGTCCGCGGGCCTGCTGCTGGCCCGGGCCGTGACCGCGCCCGCCCGGTCTGACCCGCCCGCCCCGCCCGAACGGGACCGGCTTGCTCCGGGCCGCCCGAACCGCCGCCCCTCCGGCCTGGCGTCACCCCGCCCGGCTGCGCTGCCCCCCGGCCCGGCCCGCCTCCCGCTGTCCGCTCTGCTGTCCCAGGCCCTCACCGCGTTCACGATCGAGGCCGACAACGAGGCCGAGCACCGGCTGCCGCACCGCACCACTAGCTACGGCGCCACGGATGCGGGCGGCCCCTGGCTGACCTCGCTGCTGATGTGGGCGAACTGCCTGCGTCACCTGCCCGACGAGGGCATCACGCTGGCCGAGCTGCACGCCCGGGCCCGGACCGGGACCAACCTGGACGGCATGCGCCGCTGGGGTTACGTCACGTTCACCCCTGATCCCGCCCGGGGCCGGCGCCCGCCGCCGGGCACGCTGATCCGCCCGACCGCCGGGGGCCGGGCGGCCAGGCAAACCTGGGCGGAGGCGACCGAGGCGACCGAGGCCCGCTGGCGCGGCCGCCTCGGCCCGGGCCCGTTCGACGCGCTGGGGGCCGCCCTGGCCGGCGTCGGCGGCTACCTCGACCCGGCCCTGCCCGACTGCCTGCCGATTCTCGGCTACGGCCTGGCCACCCGGCC
>DASWUW010000065.1:0-1733 GCA_036406335.1 Trebonia sp. | reverse complement strand
GTCCTTGGACGACATCGGCGAGACATCCGAGGCGAGCGCGGTACGTGCTGAGGCTCTCGGGTTGCTTGACGGGTACCGGGATCGGCGGGCGACAGCCTTGCGTGCCCGTCTTGCTAGATGATTGAGTCCGGAGTCTGTGCTGGTAGCTGGCTCGCGTGACGGCATGGCGAAGGGTGTCGTTGTCTGTGTGTGAATACCGACCTCGACACCCTTCTGACCGCACTTTACGTCTTCGTGTCCGACCGCGTGGTCAAACGCCGGCGAATAGGCTGCCCGCTGCTGTTGGATGACGCGGAGCTGTTGTGCCTGGCCATCGCTCAGGTGCTGCTCGGGTTCGACCGGGAGCGGCACTGGATCCGCTACGCCCATGCTCACCTGCGGCATCTGTTCCCATACATCCCGCAGCAGTCCGGGTATAACAAGCGGCTTCGCGCGGCCGGCCCGCTGATCGCCGCGATGATCCGGGAGCTGGCGCTGGTGACCCCGACCGGGGTCGAGGACCTGCGCCTGATCGATTCCACGCCGGTGCCGTGCGGCATGTCCCGGGAGACCACCAAGCGCTCAGAGCTGGCCGGGCAGGCCGGTTACGGCTACTGCGCCTCCCACTCCCGGTTCTTCTGGGGCATGCGCCTGTACCTGCTGACCTCGGCCGAGGGCATGCCGCTGATGTGGTGCCTGGCCAACCCGAAACTCGGCGAACGCGAGGTGATGACCGCGATGCTGGAAGTCGACCACCACCTGGTGACCGAAGGCCAGGTGATCCTGGCCGACAAGGGCTTCGCCGGCGGAGAGTTCGAGCAACTGTGCGCCGAGCTGGGTATCCACCTGGTCCGCCCGGCCCGGCGCAACAGTCCCGATCCCGCCTCAACCCCGGCCGAGCGCAAGCTGCTGCGGATGCGCCAATGGATCGAGGCGATCTTCGACACCCTCAAAGGCCAGCTATCGCTGGAACAGCACGGCGCCCGCACCCACGGCGGCATCTTCGCCCGCATCGGCCAACGACTACTGGCCATGGCCGCCGCGATCTGGCACAACACCAAAACCGGCGCCACCAGCAAACGATCACTCATCGCCTACGACCACTGACCAGCCCAGACTCCGGACTCAATCATCTAGGCAGAAGTGACGGCCTGAACTGCCCATCCAGCCCGGCGACACCGACGGGTTCGGCCCCCGCCCGGAGAGCCCAGGGCCGCTGTTCTCCTGCGGGGGGTGTCGGTTTTTGGCGCCGTTCAGGCAGCCGGTGCGAACGTGGTGATCGCGTCGACGAGTTCGGCGGGGGCTTCGAGCGGGATGAGGTGTCCGGTGTTCGGAATCACCGCGAACTCCGCTCTGGGGAGGTAGGGGAGAAGATTCTGGCGCAGCACTTCGACAGGTTCGACGCGGTCGTGCTCGCCGGCGATGATGAGGGCCGGGACGCTGATCATGCGGGCGTGTTCGGTGATGTCCTCGGCGATGCCGCGCAGCGGCCATTCCGTGCGGGCGGCCTCGGCGCCGGCCCGGGAGTCGGTGCCGATCTGTTCTTTGATCCGTGCCGACAGGTCGGTGGCGGTCAGGACGGTGTCCCTCGCGGCAGCGGCGGACTCTTCGGTGTCGTAGGCGTGGGAGAGGAACTCGCGGTATTCGGCGGTGATCTCCGCGGCCGGCTTGGCCGGTCCGGGTCCGACCAGGACCATCCCCCGCAGGCGGGTGGGTCGTGTCGCGGCGACGAGCTGCGCGACCTTGCCGCCCAT